>JBDUEO010000014.1:0-17919 GCA_040002335.1 Parafilimonas sp.
AAAGAAACTTGAAGTAGCGCCGGGCGATTCTATATGGGCATTTACGTATAACGGCGCTGTGCCCGGCCCAATAATTGTTGCGCACCAAAACGATTTTATAGAACTCACTTTAAAAAACCCTTCAACAAATACACAAACACATAATATAGATCTTCATGCAGCAACTGGCGCCATGGGTGGCGGAGATATTACATTGGTAAATCCGGGGCAGGAAGTGAAGTTTAGATTCAGATGTACCCGGGCAGGTGTGTTTGTTTATCATTGCGCACCCGGCGGCACAATGGTTCCTATTCATGTTACATCGGGTATGAATGGCGCTATTATGGTTTTACCGCGTGATGGATTAAAAGATGAAAATGGTAATGCTGTAAAGTTTGATAAAGCATACTATATAGTAGAGCAGGATTTTTATCTTCCAAAAGATAAAGATGGTAAAACAAAAAATATTGCTACGCCGCAACAAAGCGTTCAGGAAATGGCTGAATCAATAAAAACATTAATGCCAACCAATATTGTTTTTAATGGAAGACAAGGCGCATTGTTAGGTAAAAATGCGATGACAGCTAATGTGGGTGACAATGTTTTATTTATTACTTCGGAAGCAAACCGCGATACACGCTTTCATTTGATTGGCGGTCATGCCGATCTTTATTGGCCTGGCGGAAAATTTAATAATAAACCTTATACTGATTTTGAAACATGGGCGGTGCCCGCTGGTTCTGCAGCAGCAGCCTTATATAAATTCAGAGAGCCCGGAACGTATGCATTTTTAAATCATAATTTAATTGAGGCTTTCGATTATGGTGCTATATCACAGATTAAAGTGTCCGGCAACTGGGATAGCACACTCATGAAACAAATAGAAAAACCTTCACCAATTAAATAGAAAGTAGGAGCATGAATAGTATCAGAAATATAAAATAAACCAGCATAAAGACATCACGAAGCAGATATATAAAAATCGCTTTCATGGCACTTCATTTTTGGTTGTGAAATAAATATGAAATCAGACATAAAAAACAGAAACGATATTGAACAACTTATCAATAAGTTTTACGATAAAGTAAAACAGGATGAAGTGATTGGTTTTATTTTCAATGATGTGGTTAAAGTGAATTGGGAAAAACATTTGCCGGTGATGTATGATTTTTGGGAGAACATCATTTTTCTTTCCAACAAATATGCAGGCAACCCCATGGCCGTGCATATGAATTTGAATCAGTTAACTCCACTTAAAAAAGAACATTTTGAAAGATGGATAAAATTATTCGCAGAAACAGTTAATGAATTATTTGAAGGTAAAAATGCAACTATTGCTAAAGAAAAAGCGAAAGGCATTTCAAATATCATGAAAATAAAAATCGCCTCTGCTTTAAATAGCGGCATATCCTTTAAACAATAACTGTTTAAAATAAAAAGAGCACAGTACTCGCATACAGGTATTTACATTTAATGATGATTTTGCACGCCAATACCTGCTAAAAAATAATTTTTTAGCAGGTATATGAGAGTTTGTTAGAACGAGATCTCTTCATTTTTTTCGTACCGGCCAGTTTTTATATTTAGCTTAATACGAAATACAATTCCTTTTATTTCATTTAAATCATCAGGTTCAAATGGCCATTCTTTTGTAAGCTGTACCGTTTTGCTGGTGATGATAGGCAAATCGCGTTTAAGTAAAATTTTTAATGCACCGGCTCTTTCATTTTCGCCTGTTATTTCTTCAAACTTTCCCCAGGCAATTACGCATTGCCAGTTACCCATGTTTTCCATACGGTACACTTCAAAGCAAACCTTAGCATTTTGGCGCATCATATTTATTTTCATCCCTTCTTCAGTATGCGCATATATGCAGCCATCCTGGTACGCATAACTTACCGGTACTACATAAGTTGTATCATTTGCATGGCAGCCAATGTGGCCGATTATCTGTTGATGCAAAACAGTTTCAATGGCATCTTCTGCTAAATTTCCAAACATGGTTTTTGCTTTTTGTAAAAATAATTTTTGCCCGGGTACAATTACTGATAAGTATCATCGTATTTGCTGATAATTATCACATCATTCACAACAGTAAGAATTGTAATAGATCATGAATATTTAAATTGAATGCATTCTAAAAAATCTATGTGTTGCTGAACAGTGTGGTTGTTGATATTATTGAATTCTTATCATGAGATAAATCATGTTACTGTTTGACAGCAATCATACTCTAAAAGAATATGCAAGCATAATTTCAGGTTTCAAATTTTATGTATGCAAACAATAATTGCTCCAACAGATTTTTCAAAGAAATCATTAAATGCAGTGAATTATGCAGCCGATATGGCAATGGAATTACACGCAAGGCTTTTAATTTTGCATGCAGTTGAAATGCCTTTTAAAGCAGGCGGTGTTTATGAAGAACCAACTGATGATGAAATTGAGGTAGAAAAGAAATTAAGTAAGCTTAAAGATGACCTGGTTAAAAAAACAGCGAATAAGGTTCCAATACATACAAGTCGGGTTATTGGTTTTATAGAAACTGAAATAGTTAAAATATGCGAGTACAAAAAACCTTTAGCAGTAGTAATGGCAACGCAAGGCGCCCGCATTAAAGAGCATTTTTTTGTTGGAAGTATAACGGTGCACTTATCAAAAAATCTAAAATATCCTGTTATTGTTATTCCCCCAAATGTTAGGTACAAACCAATAAAAAAAATATTGCTTGCAACGGACCTTGAAAACTTAAGCAGTTTTCCGGTTGAAAATATTACAGCTATTGTAACTGCTTTTAATGCCAAACTTGATATTGTACATGTATATAAAAATAATGACAGGTTTGAAACGATGGAAGCCCGCATGCGCACATTATATAATTCCCTGATAGATTTAAATCCGCGATTCCATTTCATTAAAAGTAAAAACGTGTATAAAGCAATTACAAATTTTGCGCAGGAAAATAAGGAAGACATTATACTAACTTTTCCGCATAAGCATGTCTTGTTTTACAAAAGCCAGTCAAAGCAATTAATATTTAATTCTCCTGTTGCAGTAATGTCGATACAATAATAAATTCCCGCAATGAAATTATTTATTGAAAAAGAAACTTTAGCTGAAGATGTAAAAAGAATATTTACAACCTGCTATCCATTTTTAAAAATTGAATTGTATAAAAAACAATTTGCAGATAATAATGCGACCGTAAAAAAAGAACCGGTTACTTCCTTAAATAAATTAATATATACAAAAGACAAAACAGTTATTGATATTAGTTACAATGTAACTGTTGCAGAACTTGAAAACCAGTTTGCAGTTATTGGTTTGGTGGCAGAAGTTTTTCGTAAGTCTGGAAACGTGTGGGTAGAAACATCGCTGACAGATAACTGGACACTGCAACAACAAGATGAAGAAGCTAAAGAAATAAGTAAACATTTTACTGAAAAAAATATCGCTCTTCCAAATGTTTATTAATATGGAAGATTCCGAAGTTTGTTTTCATTTAAAATGGTAATGCTGCTTCCGTGTAAGTCAATCAATTTTTCGGTTTTAAAATCAGAGAGTGTTCTTATTAAAGATTCGGTTGCAATACCTACAGTTTGTGCAAGATTTTCTCTTGATAAATGTATAGTTGTATCATTATCCTTTTTAAATTTATCAAACACCTGCAGTAAATGGTAAGCAACTTTTTTTCTGAGTGAATTATAAGCAAGGTTTAGCAGCGTTTCCTCTTTATTCAATACATTTTGCGCAATTAATGTTATAAACTGTTTAGCAACCTGCGAATCGCCGTAGACAAGTGTCATAAAATCTTCTTTTGGAATATGCATTATTTCTGCATCTTCAAGCACCTCCGCATTTTCTTTGTAATTAATTTCTTCAAGCACATAAGTATAACCAAAAAAATCACCTTTGCTGTAAATATTCGTTATTAATTCTTTGCCGTAATCGTTGGTTTTATAGATTTTTATTTTACCGCTTTTTATATAATACACAGCTTTGGGCCGCTGACCTTCAGCATATAACATTTGCCTTTTCTTATAATCATACAGTTCTCTTTCATCTGATGTAAGCTGCATGTTACGCGCTTGCTTTAAATCATTTATAAAAACATTTACATCACCATTTTTAGTTGCATGCTGTTTAATTAATTCAGCTTTTTTTAATCTTACTTCAATGGCATTCAGCAGTTCAATACCATCAAATGGTTTTGTAATGTAGTCATCAGCACCCATTTCCATACCTTTTCGTAAATCTGTTTTTTCTGCTTTTGCAGTTAAAAAAATAAACGGGATGCCATACGTTTCTACGTGTTTATTTAAAAGATGCAATACGCCATAACCATCAAATACCGGCATCATAATATCACAAACAATTAAATCAGGAATTTCCTGCAATGCCATTTCCACACCTTCTTTCCCATCTTTTGCAACAACCACTTTATAGTTTGAAAGTTCAAGTATTTCTGCAATATTTTCTCTTACTTCAGTGTTGTCTTCAATAACTAAAATCTTTTTCATAATGCTACATTACTTTGGAATAGAAATCGTAAAAACAGAACCTTTATCCAACAGGCTTTCTATTTCAATTTTGCCATTCATTAGCTCAAGGTATTTTACCACGATGTGCAAGCCCAAACCTGTGCCTTGTATATTGAAAGCATTTTTTGCTCTGAAAAATCTTTCAAATAAATGTTGTTTGTCTTCTTTTGAAATACCAATGCCTGCATCTATTATTGATAAGCTAAAAGCATCATTTTTAAAATTTGTGTATACTGTTATTATTGAATTTTCAGGCGAAAATTTTACGGCATTAGACAAAAGATTTATGCAGATATTTTTTAAAAGATGCGTATCAAGCTTTATATCTTCATCGCCATTGTATTCAAAAACAATTTTCTGGCCGCGCTTAAGATTTATTTCCAATTCGCTTATTACGTCTTTAATAACTGCGATGCAATTTTTGGCTGTTATTGTTTGAACATCTGCCTTTATAAAACCTTCATCCAGCTTATCAAGTGAAAGAAAATCATCCAGTATATTTTTCATGTCGCCAACCGCATTCTTTATGCGTTCAATATGTTTTATACGTTTACCCGGCTCATCAAGGTCATTGTATTTTTCCAATAAAAATGAAGAAGATAAAATAGTGCTTAGCGGTGTTTTAAATTCATGCGAAGCCATTGAAACAAATCTTGATTTTAATTCACCCAAATCCTTTTCCGCCTTCAATGCTTCGCCCAGTTCATACTTTGATTTTTCTAATGCCGACAGTGTTTCTCGCAGCATTTTAGTTCTGTCTTCCACTTTCTTTTCAAGGCCTGTATTCAGTTTTTTTATTTCTGAAGTATTATGCTCCAGCTCTTCTTTCTGTCTTAAAACTGTTAATTCCTGCTGCTTGCGAATGGTGATATCAATCACAAATGCAATTACGAAAAGTTCGTTGTTTATAGTATAGTTGCTTAAGCTTACTTCAACCGGAAAAACAGAGCCGTCTTTTTTTCTTGCAAACAGGTCGCGGCCAACACCCATTACACGCGGCGAAGGATGTTTATAATAAATATCCCGCTCATGTTGGTGCGCTGTTTCTAATGATTGCGGCAAAAGTATTTCAACAGGTTTACCAATAACTTCTTCTTTCGCATAACTGAAATCATTTTCGGCCTGTTTATTAAAATTGATGATGCCGCCTTTGTTATTGGTTACTACTATACCAATAGTTGCATAATTAAATAATGCCTCAAACAAATAAGTATTGGTAACCGTTGTATCGTGTTTTATATTATGCATAATTGAGTGCGCGAATGCTTCAAATTTAATTTCATTTAAACTAAAACCTCAATTTATTAACACGGGAAATAGTTGAAACAAGTTGTTTTTTATTTGATCTGTATAAAAATGTAAGTGAATAATAAGCAAGCGTAAACTTATATTCCTGAAAAGGTAACAGCCAAGAATTATTAATGGTACATTCTATAAAATATATATGGAGCTATTAATATCCATATCGGTACCAGCACCCATATTCTGCCGCAAAAAATATTATAATCAGCTAATAAAACTGGCCATGAATTACCTCGCATTCTGCCAAATCCAAATTCAAAACACAGTGTAAGCACAACCCAAAACAACCCGATAAACATTGCCTGCATTGACGATGAAGGTGGGTAGTGGTTAATTATATAACCGGTATAAAATGCAAACAGAATAATTAATGTAATTGTAGAAATTTGACGCGCAGCTAAATCGCCTAAAAATTTTTTATATCCCAGGTCGCGCAACGTACCATTTAAAACAGCCAATAAAAGCATCGGGAACCATGCAAGAAAATATTTAAACATTGCATTGGTTTGAAGCATAAAAATATAAAACTATTTTTTTTAGAAGGTGATCTTTGACAGGAATAAGGCCAATATTTTATGACTTTCATCATGCATTAATTTACAAGGCAATAATACTTTTGTGCAAATTTTTTTAAATGAGCCATCACATAAATTATGTAAGTATAAAACAGGCTTTATCACTTATACAATCTCACCAGCGGGTGTTTATTCATGGCAGCGCACACACGCCAACCTATCTTTTAAAAAATCTTACTGAGGAAGCTTACAGAGTGCGTGATGTGGAAATTGTTTCTATTAGTTTATATGGAGATTTGTACATTGATAAGCCGCAATATAAAGACAGCTTTCATTTCAATTCGTTATTTGTATCTGCTTCTTTACGCCATGCAGTGCATGATGGTTATGCCGATTATGTACCCGTATTTTTAAGCGAGATTCCCATTCTTTTTGATCAGAATATTTTACCGGTTGACGTTGCTATAGTGCAGGTATCGCCACCTGATGAACATGGGTATTGTTCATTGGGCGCATCCGTTGATATTGCACGTAGCGCAGTAAATAATGCAACGCATGTTATTGCACAGGTAAGCCCTAACGCACCACGAACACACGGCGATGGCATGATACATTGCAACCGTTTTACAGCTATGGTATATTGTGAAGATGAATTGCACACTGCAAATTTTTCGGAGAAATGCGGGCCTGAAACACAAAAAATAGGCGAGTTTGTTGCCGGTATGATAGAAGATAAAAGCACGCTGCAAATGGGCATCGGCGCAATACCTGATGCTGTATTAAATTCATTACACAATCATAAAGACTTAGGTGTACATACAGAAATGTGCTCCGATGGTATTATAGATCTGGTTGAGAAAGATATCATCAATAATAAATATAAAAAAATACATCCTAACAAAACCGTTTCATCTTTTGCTTTAGGTTCAAAAAAATTATATGATTATATAAACGATAACCCGGCTTTTGCTTTTTTGGTTATTAATTATGTAAATGATCCCCACATTATAAGGCGCAATAATAAAATGGTTGCCATAAACAGTGCCATTGAAATAGATATTACAGGCCAGGTGTGCAGCGATTCAATCGGAACATATCAATACAGCGGCGTTGGTGGCCAGATGGATTTTATGCGCGGCGCAGCATTAAGTAAAGGCGGCAAACCAATTATTGCTATTCCATCGCGCACAGCAAAAGGTGTTGCGCGCATTGTTGACATGTTAAAACCCGGCGCAGGTGTTGTTACAACAAGAGCGCATGTGCATTATGTGGTAACTGAATATGGTGTGGCTTATTTATATGGCAAAAACTTAAAGCAGCGTGCAAGAGCGCTTATAAACATTGCACATCCTGATGATAGAGAAACTTTAGAGCAGGCGTGCTTTGAACGATTCAAAATATTTTGACTTAACTTTTTATCCAACATAATACAATCAGTAGCATAATTAAATTGCCCATGGCAAGCCGCAATTGTTGCAAAGCATAGGTGATCTGGTTTTCAACTGTGCGTTTTGAAATTTGTAAACGTTGCGAAATTTCTTCATTTGTAAAATATTCTTTTCTGCTCAATACAAAAATTTCACGGCAACGTTTTGGCAGTTTATTTAAATGATGATCGAGTTTTTTTTCCAAATCCTGGTATGCGAATTTATCTTCTGCATTATTAGAAAGAATAACAGTTGCATCATCTTGGAAAGAATGTACATATCCGGGTTTGCTTTTGCCACCTGTTCTCAACAGCTTATAAACTTTATAGCGCGTAGCATTTGTAAGGTAATGGTGAAAAGAAATGATTTCTAACTGATGCCGTCTCTTCCATATACTTAAAAAAATATCATGTACTATATCCGTGCAAATGGTTCTATCTTTTAAATAAGAAAAAGCAGTAGTAAATAAAGTAGCCCAATAACGTTTATACAAAACTGTAAACGCCGGTTCGTTATCCTGTTGCACAAGTTGCCATAAATAGCCATCATTTTCACTAACCAATTCAGTATTCATGTAAGAGAAATTAGAACAGGAAGACGCTCTTTTACGATTACTGCAATATTAGCAAAACAGCACTAAATGATCGTTTCTAATACTTTCAACAAAAAAATCTTTACATGTATGTGTGTGGGGGTTTTAAAAAGGAACTTATAACAGAGTTTAAATTATGACAGAAGAAGAATACATTATTTTATTTGAAAAATATCAATACGGCATTTGCACATCTGAAGAGCTGGAGTTATTGAATTTGTTTCAGGATAAATTTCAATTACAGAATTTGGAATGGAAAGAAGAAATGGGTGATAAAGGCAAAACAGAAGAAGCTATTTATGCAAGCATGCACAGTGAGATGTATAACAAAAATAAGGCTGTTGTAGTTAGTGTTTGGCGTTATCGCAATATAGCTGTGGCAGCAGCAGTTTTAATATTTATTTCAATTGGCAGCTACCTATATTTTTTCAATAAGCCTAAAACGCAAACTGCATTAAACGCAGCACATCAAAGTTTAAAAAATGATGTATTGCCCGGCGGAAATAAAGCCACGCTTACTTTGGCAAATGGTTCAAGAATCATTTTAGATAGTACACAAAACGGAATTATTGCACAACAAGGAAATGCAAAAATTTCAAAGCTTACAAATGGTCAATTGATCTATAATACTTCAGGTAAAAAACCTGCAACTATTGTTTACAATATTTTATCTACACCGCGTGGCGGGCAATACCAGTTAACGCTTCCTGATGGTTCGCTGGTTTGGCTAAATGCCGCATCATCTATCCGTTATCCAACAATATTTATTGGCACAAAGCGTAACGTAGAAATTACAGGCGAAGCTTATTTTGAAGTTGCAAAGAATCCTTCAAAACCATTTATAGTAACTGCAAACGGAATGCAGGTAGAAGTATTAGGAACACATTTTAATATTAATGCGTATGCTGATGAACCTTTTATAAAAACCACTCTACTTGAAGGCGCTGTGCAAATTAAAAAAGGGGTTCTCCAGGCTGTTCTAAAACCTGGGCAACAGGCGCAATTAAATGAAAACAACGAACTGAAAGTTTTAAACAATATAAATACAGATGATGTAATAGCCTGGAAGAATGGTTTTATTTCGTTTAAAAGTGCTGATCTAAAAACTATCATGCGGCAGGTAAGCAGATGGTACGATGTAGATGTGGTATATGAAGGGAATATTGCACAAAGAAATTTTACGGGTGAAATTTCAAGAAGCGCTAACCTGTCTGAATTATTAAAAATATTGCAGGCAAGCAATATTCATTTTGAAATGAAAGAGAAAAAATTAATTGTTATGCAATAGAATTTTTTAAACAGGTAATTGAAAAAAAACCGGAAGCGGGCAAACACTTCCGGCTAATATTTGGCTACCTGTTACAATCGTGGAAGACTGTTTATTATTTAACCAAACAAAACAAAAGTATGCTATTAGCTACTGTTATTTTTCGGCAGAAAAAAGTATCGGAATTGTTTACCAAATTAATGCGTGTTATGAAGTTGAGCGCAATTTTAATTTTAATTTGTTGCATGCAGGCTGCAGCCAAAGGCTATTCGCAGCGCATTACATTAAATGAAAAAAATGCATCGGTTGAAAAAGTATTCAGCGAAATAAAAAAGCAAACCGGTTATGTATTTTGGTTTGAAGATAAAACGCTGCAGGATGCAAAAAAAGTTGATATTAATGTAAGTAATGCAACCATTGATGAAGCGCTGGCAGCATGCTTTAAAGAACAACCGCTTACTTATGAAATAATTGATAAAACCATTGTAATTAAACCCTGGAAAAAAGAAGAACAAAACAATATTGCGCTCCAGGTGCAACAGGTATCAGGAAGCATAAAAGGAAAAATTATTAATAGTGCAGGGCAGCCATTGCCCAACGCATCAGTAAGTATTGATGCACTAAACAAAAAAGCCGTTGCAAATAGTGCAGGAGAATTTGAAATTGCAAATCTTAATCCGGGTAAGTATAAACTATCTGTTACTTATGTTGGATATCAAAATACAATTGTAGATATTGAAATTATTGATGGCAAAACAGAAGAGGTAATTATAAAATTATCTGAAGCAACAAATGCTATTAATGATGTGGTTGTTGTGGGATATGGCACACAACAAAAGAAAGATATTACGGGCGCTATTGCAGTTGTATCATCAAAAGCTTTGGAAGACAGACCCAACACAGAATTTGGTTATTCGCTTGAAGGAAAAGCTGCAGGTGTTCAGGTAATTCGTTCTTCAGGTCAGCCGCAGGCGGGTTTTTCCATTCGCATACGCGGCACATCAACCATTACTTCAGGCAGCGAACCATTATATATTGTTGATGGTGTACCAACAGAAAGTATTGACCAGATTAATCCTTCTGATATTGAAAGTTTTTCCATTTTAAAAGATGCATCATCAGCAGCAATCTATGGTTCTTCCGGCGCAAATGGCGTAGTATTAATTACAACAAAACGCGGAAAGAATGGCAAAACGCAAGTTAATCTTGAAGCATATAGTGGCTTCTCAACCGTGTGGAAACGGATGGGTGTATTAAACAGTACGCAGTATAAGAACCTGATGACAGAAATGGGCCAGTCGTTAGATTGGTCACAATACACAGCAAATACCAACTGGCAGGATGAATTATTCAGAACAGCTAATGAACAAAATTATCAGCTCTCTGTTTCGGGCGGCAACGAAAAAACCAATTTCTATTTATCCGGTGCTTATGTAAAACAAGATGGCGTTGTAATCGGAAATACGTTGGACCGCGCCAACTTTAAATTAAATCTTGATCATAAGATAAATAAAGTTTTTAAAATAGGAACAAGCATTTCTTATGATCGCTGGTTTGATATAGATGTTTCTGAAAATTCAAGAAACGGCAGTATTATGAATACCATTTTAGGTTCGCCCGTAATTGGAATATGGGATGCTTCAGGCGAAGAATATACAACTGATCCTTTTAGAAACGATTTGGATAATCCTGTAGCACTTGCTGTTGGCAATGATCATAAATATTCAAACGATCGCTTTAATGGCAATGTGTATGTGGAAGCCAATGTTTTAAAAGGCTTGAAATTAAGGTCAATGTTCGGGTATGAGAAGTATAATAATACCTATAATTTTTATGCTGATCCATATAAAACAGTATCAGGCAGAGGCTTTAACGGGCAAGCTGAATTATCGCAAAGTGATAATCAATACTGGATATCAGAAAACACGATTAATTATGCAGCGTCATTTAATAAAAATGTTTTTACGGTATTAGGTGGTTTTATTTCTTCAAAAACCACAAGCTCATCATCAGATATTAGTACACATAATTTTGCAAATCCTGTTGTAACAACGGTGAATGGTGGTTCGGTAATTGACGCTGCAACCGGTGCTACGGATGCACAAACAACCATATCATTCATAAGCAGGTTAACTTATGAATACGCCGATAAATACCTGTTCTCAGCAAACATGAGATCAGATGCCGCATCAGTTTTTGGGCCTCAAAACCGCTGGGGATATTTTCCTTCTTTTTCTGCCGGATGGAGAATTTCAAAAGAAAAATTCTTTGATAATATTACAGCCATCAATGATCTAAAAATCCGCGGAAGCTGGGGTATTGTCGGCAATAGCCAGATAGGCGCTTACTCTTATCTTGGCACCGTTGCTCCTTCGGGCGCTTATGTAATTGGCGGTAATGTAGTGGCAGGATATTCTCCAATCAGTTTGGAAAATCCTTCATTAAAATGGGAAACTACAAAGCAAACAGATATTGGTATTGATATAGCTGTTCTTAATTCAAGAATCCTGTTTACTTCAGATTATTATTATAAAAAAACTTCAGGGCTTTTATTACAGGCGCCTGTTCCGGCAAGTTCAGGCTATACAAGTGCGTTAAAAAATATCGGCGATCTGCAAAACAGCGGGTTGGAATTTGAGGTTACTACTAAAAATTTTGTTGGAAGATTTGAATGGAGCAGCGACTTTAATATCAGCTTTAATAAAAATAAAATATTGGATATTGCCGGCGGAACAATATATGACGGGCCTATTGATGAAAGAGGTAATTCATCTGTTGCACAAGCAGGTTTGCCGCTCGGTACTTTTTATGGTTATGTTGCTGAAGGTGTAAATAAAAAAACCGGCAACATGATTTATAAAATGGCTGATAAAAGTGGAGGCTTGCAAACATCAGACGAGCAGGTAATAGGCAATGCAAATCCAAAATTTTCTTATGGTTTTACAAATGATTTTAAATATGGGCAATGGTCTTTATCTGTTTTTATACAGGGCGTTCAGGGCAATGATATTCTTAATGCAACGCGCATTTATACTGAAGGAATGTGGGAGCCCAGAAATCAATCTGCTGCAGTTTTAAACCGATGGAAGAAACCTGGCGATAGAACAGATATTCCAAGACAAGACCTTACTAATACAACTACGCCTTTTGAAAATTATAATTCACTTATATCAAGCAGGTTTGTTGAAGATGGTTCTTACTTACGCATAAAATCATTAACGCTGGGTTACGATTTATCGCCGCAATTATTAAGCAGGTTAAAGCTTACAAAACTCAGATTGTATGTTACCGGCGAAAATTTACTAACGCTTACAAAGTATTCAGGATTTGATCCGGAAGTAAGTGCATTCAGCGCAACATACGCCGGCTCTCAAAGCAATAACGTAGCACCCGGTGTTGATTTTGGAACATACCCGCAAACAAGAGATATCATTTTTGGACTAAGCCTTAGTTTTTAAACAACAATTAAAAACGAATAAAATTCTTTTATGAAAAAATATTCTTACCTCAGCATATTATTAATAGCAATTATTACATTCTTTTCCTGCAAAAAATTCTTAGATCAAAAACCTGTTTCATTAATTACAACTGATAATGCTTATACAACCGCAGCCAATATTGAAGCGGCTTTGAACGGCGCATACAGTTCTTTTATGGGAACTAATTATTATCAGTGGGAATTTATACAACAAAGTGATATGCGTTCTGATAATGGTTATGCGGGCGGCAGTGGCGATATTGATTTTCTTCAACTTGATTTGAATACTATTTCAAACGCAAACGGATTGGTATATCGTAATTGGACAGAATTATATGCAAGCATTGCAAAATGCAATGCAGTAATTGATAACATAGAAAACGTAACAGATCCTGCATTAACAGATGAAAGAAGAAAACAGATTTTGGGTGAAGCTTCTTTTTTGCGTGCATTTCATTATTACCAATTAGTAAAATTATGGGGCGGTGTGCCTATTGAAAAACATTCAAACAGCACAGATCCTTCTGTAATCAGAATTGCACGCTCTGCTGATACTGCCGTGTATAATTTTATAAATGAAGACCTTCAGTTAGCTGTAAATAATTTGCCCGATGCTTATGATGGCGCTGATGCTTCAACCAATAAAGTGCGTGCAACAAAGGGTGCAGCCAATGCATTGCTTGCCAAGATTTGGGCACAGCGCCCAGACAGGGATTATAATAAAGTATTGGCGTATTGTAATGCGGTAATCAATAGTTCTGCCGGCTATCAGTTAATGGACAATTATGCTGATCTATTTGATGGTAATCATCCCTACAATCAGGAATCAATTCTTGAAATACCTTATGTGCAGGGCACACCGCAGGGATGTTGGGGTTCTGAACTTTTTTATCCAACACATACTGGTAATAATAAAGTGCCATCCGATGCATGGCAGCGTTATAATGTGCCTTCCAAAACATTGGTAAATGCTTATGTGGCTGCGGGTGATTCTATTCGTGAAAATGCCAATATAAGTTTTGAAGTTGTGCCGTGGTCAGATGAGAACTGGAACCCTTGTGGTAAATCAGATATTAAAGTGCCGTTTGATGTAAAACAAAAACATCCTAATAACTGGAACGGTGGCGACCATGTTTATTTATTGCGCCTTGCAGATATTATTACTTTAAAAGCAGAAGCACAAAACGAACTGGGCAATACTGCCGATGCAGCAACAACAATTAATATTATAAGAAGCCGCGTACATCTTAAGCCATTAGCTGCAACATCGCAAACGCAAATGCGTACTGCAATCTTAAATGAGCGGCAACTGGAATTAGCATTTGAAGCGCAGAGGTGGGATGATCTTAAACGATACGGTGTTGCCGTAACGGTAATGAATGGACTGAATGAAAAAAAATACACCTGTAACGATGGTACACCCAGTAACCCGATTGCAATTAATTATAATTTTTCAAATGAAACTTTATTATTACCAATTCCTTTACTTGAATTGCAGGCAAATCCAAGTCTTACACAAAACCCGGGGTATTAAAATGCAGATGCTGTTTATTATTTTAAAACAAACATTATAGTTGATTGCAATGAAGAAAATTTTTGCCATGCCATACATCACTATTTTATTATTAAGTATTTTTTCATTGAATACTGGTTGTTCAAAAAGCAACACTGATCCTGCTACAATTCCACCAGATAATGATACGATTGTGAAACCACCAGCGCTTTCGGGCAAACTGGTTTTTCATCAATACGATAATTATGGCGATGCTTCAAAATTGTATTTGTATAATTTCAATACAAATACTTTAACCTACATAAGTAAAGACTGGAATATTTATGATCCTATCAATGCGCATTTTAATAATGATGGTTCGCAAATTGTTTTTATGGCTGAAGCTGTTGCAAATGGCAAATGGGATATTTATGTATGGAAATTAAATTCAACAGATGCACCAATTAATTTAACAGCGAATGATGGTTGCAGAGATGAAGACCCGAAATTTTCTCCTGATGGTTTACATATTTGTTTTAAGCAAACACCTAACAGCGGCGGTGTGGGCAATTTAAAGATCATGGATCTTGTGGGAAATATTACCAGCAATGTTTCTTCGAACTCAATTGAAAGTAGTATGCCTTATTATACACATGATGGCAAGTCATTAATTTATGCAAGAGGTGCCGGGGCAGGTTCAGATATTTTTATGATTAATATTGATGGTACAAAAAATCATGCATTAGCTAACATGAACGGGATTCAGGAATATTATCCAATCACATTAAATGATTCTGCTTTTTTATATACCCGTTGGTATAACAGCAGCAGCGAATACGACCAGGTTTATCTTGGTTACTTTTATAATAATACACGTACACGGCTTCCTTTCAATACCAGCGATGCAGATTATTCAGATGCGTTTCCTTATGATGCTCAAAATGTTATTTTATCGTGTGATAAAACAGGCGGCAAAGGCGCTTACGATTTATATATAGCAAATATGATCACCGGAAAAATGTGGCCGCTTAATTTATATAATGCACAAATAAATTCTTCGCTAAATGAATTGGGTGCATGTTATTCAGGTGAGTAAGATTGTATGTTTCTTAATGTGATAAGCAGCAGCCTCACGCTTTAGCGTTGATATCGATAATCAGAATAGTACTAATTACCGATACGATGCAATTGGAAATTTAACCTATGATAGCACCGGGGGGGATAGATAGTATCAACTGGACAGTATATGGTAAAATACAAAAAATCAGTAAACACAACGGAACTGTTATCAATTACACTTATGATGCATCCGGAAACCGTTTAAGCAAAATTGTTACAGGTGCAACAAGCGGCAATGGAGAAACCTGGTATATACACGATGCGAGTGGCAATGTGATGAGTATTTATACAGTTAATGATGCTACGGTGAACAGTGGCGCTCTAACATTGAGCGAACAAGATGTTTACGGAAGCAGCCGATTAGGAATTTATAAACCAGCACTAAATCTTGTGACCTATACAAGGCCTCTTACTTATATGAACAGGCTTGGTTCTGTTGCATTTTATGATAACTTTGTGCGTGGTGTAAAGTTCTTTGAATTAAGCAACCATCTTGGAAATGTACTTGTAACAATTTCTGATAAAAAGATTGGTATTGACAATAATAATAATGGCATTATTGATTACTACACCGGCGACATAGTAAGTGCACAAGATTACTATCCGGGCGGGATGCAAATGCCAGGGAGAACTTTTGCGGCTGCAAATAGCTCTTACAGGTATGGGTTTAATGGGCAGGAAAAAGATACCAACATACAGAGCGACCATTATACTGCCGAATATTGGGAATACGATAGCAGAAGTGTAAGAAGATGGAATGTTGATCCTATGACAACTAAATTCCCTTGGCAATCGCCCTATGCCACTATGGATAATAATCCAATTTTTAAAAGTGACCCTACTGGTATGGCAGCTTCGCCACTAGATGAGTTTGACCAGAATGGAAAAAAAATTAGCAACTTAGGAGGAGATAAAATTGACTTTTACCACCAGACTAATGGAAGTACCAAAATTGTTGACCGACAAACAGGAGCAAGCAATGTCATCAAGGGTGGAGAAAAGTTGATTAGAGGTTACACACTGAGAAATGACAATGTAGGTTGGTCAGATATTTGGTTTGAATTCAGAGATGGTAACGGGCCAACTAAAAGTATGTTTGCCGATTTTAATAATTCTGATAAAGGCCCTTTCGGTTCTTTACATTCTCCTCTTTCTACCTTTTCGTCTATTGCAAGAGAAGCTTCGTTAACATCACGAAATTCTAAAGGAGCAATAACACTGGATTATATGCAATTTAATCCTTTCGTTGGTAAAGATATGTGGGAGCAAATGTTGGGAAGAACGAATGTCTCTTGGTATAAATTAGGCGATAAGACTTTGTTCTTAATGGCTGATTCAAAATCAATGACATCTCTTGCTTATCGACATGCTTCAAGTTGGGAGCGAAGTACACAACAAAAGTATGGTAATACCTACCAAACTTATATATGGGTAGAAAGCAATGAGGATATTAAAAATAAAGTTATTCAAAACAGTAACTACTATCAGCAACAAGTCAAAAAGCTACAACAAGAAATTAAACTTCAAAAATTTTAATTATGAAAATAGTTGTACTGTTTGCAATAATAATTTTAATTTTTTCAGCTTGTGATAATAGTTATAAAGAAAAAGAATTGTATGGAGCTTATGTTCCTATTGATTACAAAAATACTTTTGATACTATAATATTAAAACCAAATGGAGAATACAATCGCAAAATATATAATAAAAACAATAAGCGTGTTTTAGACATGAATGGCGAATGGGAATTTAAAAATTCAAATAGGTTAAAAATAGAAGGTTTCTATCTTAATTTGGATGATGATTTGATAAAATTTCCAAATTCAATTAATGATACTGATATGTCTATAGATACATATTTTGAAACTCAAAATAGTGTAATAAAATTTTGTGTAGGTTATCATCATAATGGAAATTGCTATAAAAAGATAAATTAATTAATACAAATTCATTCTTGCAATTGTTTTTGTAAATCGGATTTAAAGATAAAAGCATCAAGGAACTCTTTTACGAGTTTCTTTTTGTTTGCGGGGAGATTATTTTTTGCTGTTCATTAGCTTCTCAATCAGTTTATTTTTTTCTTTTTCAGATTTAAGCAGCCATTCGTAGAGTGCGATACCTTTATCAGTCGGGTTAAACTGGTAATCAACCAAGAAAGAAAGCCCATTTCTATTTCTTTGAAAAAACAACATAAGAAAATTTATCTT
>JBDUEO010000015.1:0-17840 GCA_040002335.1 Parafilimonas sp.
CGAAAAAAGATAAATGGGGCTTAAATGTGCCCGCTATAGACTGTGAATTAAGAGACAATGAATTAAAGATGCGTAAGGATATGAAAGATGACGCCATAGAAATGCTCACAATTGCCGGTGTAAAAAATGTAAATGGTTTTGATGGCGATGGCACTCCCGGTCGTGGCATTCATGAAATGGGCACAGCACGTATGGGCAAAGATCCAAAAACATCTGTATTAAATAAATGGAACCAGGTTTGGGACGCACAAAATGTTTTTGTAACAGATGGTGCTTTTATGGCAAGCTCTAACTGTTGCAATCCATCACTTACTTATATGGCATTCACAGCACGCGCAGCAGATCATGCGGTAAGTGAATTGAAAAAACAAAATATTTAATTTGAAAATTTGAAGATGTGTTGATTTAAAAATCATTGCTTCAAAATTCATTAGCACATTTTCAAATTTTCAAATTTCAAATTAATTATGCCCGCAGATACTTTACATATTAATTCTGGCGGTGTTGAAAAAAACACGTACGATGCCATCGTTATTGGCAGTGGCATAAGTGGTGGATGGGCTGCAAAAGAATTGTGCGAACACGGTTTAAAAACTTTAGTGTTGGAACGTGGGCGTGATGTAAAACATATCAAAGATTATCCAACGGCAACATTGGCGCCGTGGGAATTCAGGCATCGCGGCGCGTTGCCTGAGAAAGATAAAGAAGCAAATCCTGTTGTCTCAAAATGTTATGCTTTTGATGAAACCGCTGCGCATTTTTTTGTAAAAGATAAAGAACATCCTTATATACAGGAAAAACCTTTCGACTGGATTCGCGGTTACCAGGTTGGCGGCAAAAGTTTAACGTGGGGAAGATGCACGCAGCGCTGGAGTAATTTTGAATTTACCGGGCCACAACGTTTTGGTTATGGATGGGATTGGCCGATACGATATGAAGATGTTGCGCCGTGGTATTCACATGTAGAAAAATTTATTGGAGTTTGTGGTAGTAAAGATGGTTTGGAAGCAATGCCCGATGGCGAATTTCTTCCGCCATTTGAATTAAATTGTGTTGAGCAGCATTTAAAAGAAAGTATCTTAAAAAATTATGGCAACCGTTATTTTGTTCATGCAAGATGGGCGCATTTAACGCAACCAAATCAAATACATCTTGACCAGGGAAGAGGCAAATGCCAGGCAAGAAATTTATGTCAAAGAGGTTGTCCGTTTGGTGGTTATTTCAGTTCCAATTCATCAACGCTACCATGGGCTGCAAAAACGGGTAATCTAACTATGCGGCCATTTTCTGTTGTTCATTCTATAATTTATGATGAACAAAAACAAAAAGCAACCGGCGTACGTGTTATTGATACCAATACAAAACAATCCACGGAGTTCTTTGCGAAAATTATTTTTGTAAATGGTTCTGCTTTAAACACAAATCTTATCTTACTTAATTCAACATCAAACCGTTTTCCAAATGGCCTGGGAAATGATAGTGGTCTTCTTGGAAAATATATTTGTTTTCAAAATTACCGCGGCTCGTTAGGTGGTGAAATAGATGGTTTTACTGATACATACTATTACGGCAGAAATCCAACAGATGCCATCATTGCAAATTATCGTAACCTGCATAAAATAGATACAGATTTTGTTGGCGGATATACAACGTATGCAGGCGCACATCGCGATAGAAATAATGGTGAAAATTGCCCGCAACAAATTGGTGCAGAATATAAAGAATCAATGACAGAACCTGGGCCATGGAATGTGTATGCTTATTTACAAGGCGAAACTATTCCGAAGGAAAAAAATCATGTGCGTTTAAGCACAGATAAAAAAGATGACTGGGGAATTCCGCAATTAATTACTTCGGTTGAATACGATGATAACGACGATAAATTATTGAATGACTTTTTTGTTCAAACAGAAGAAATGTTTACTAAAGCAGGTGTAAAAAATATTGAACACAGAGATAGTAAACAAGCGCCCGGTTTGGATATACATGAAATGGGCGGATGCAGAATGGGCGCAGATCCAAAAACATCCATGCTTGATAAATGGAATGCATTACATCATTGCAAAAATGTTTTTGTAACAGACGGCGCATGTATGGCAAGTACGGGCAATCAAAGCCCGAGTATTTTGTACATGACGTTAACAGCAAGAGCATGTAATTATGTAGTGGATGAAATGAAGAAACAAAATTTATAATATAATTTGAAAATTTGAAGATGTGCTAATTTTAAAAATGCATATCAGCATAAAGCATCACTTTCAAATTTTCAAATTCACAAATTTTAAAAATTAAATGCCAGGCGATACGCTACATATCAACAACAAGGCACAGCAACAAAATACGTATGATGCTATTGTAATTGGCTCCGGTATAAGTGGTGGCTGGGCTGCAAAAGAATTAACGGAAAAGGGTTTGAAAGTTTTAATGCTTGAACGCGGGCGAAACTTTGAACACATCAAAGATTATAAATCTGCTTCAAAAGATATTT
Organism: Parafilimonas sp.; assembly: GCA_040002335.1. Lineage (GTDB taxonomy): Bacteria > Bacteroidota > Bacteroidia > Chitinophagales > Chitinophagaceae > Parafilimonas. Next base: position 2,489 of record JBDUEO010000015.1, read on the forward strand.
GGGAGTTTCCGCATCACGGCCGTGTTACCCAGGATGAATTAAAACGCCATCCGGTTATCGCAAGAACATGGGGAACGTACGAACCCATTATTGATTATTGGGCGAATGATGTTGAAGCGCCTTATGTAGAAGTAAAACCTTTCAAGTGGTGGCGCGCTTACCAGTTTGGCGGCCGCTCTATTTTATGGGGCAGGCAAAGTTATCGCTGGAGCGATTTTGATTTTAATGCAAATGCAAAAGATGGTTGGGCAACTGACTGGCCTATCCGTTATAAAGATATTGAGCCATGGTATAATCATGTAGAAGATTTTATTGGCGTAAGCGGTTCAACAGAAGGCTTACCGCAATTACCCGATGGTCACTTTATGCCGCCGATGGATTTAACCTGCGTTGAAAAAGATGTTGCGGCAAGAATAAAAGAAAAATTTAACCGCAGTATGATCATTGGCAGAAGCGCAAACATTACAAAGCCATTACCTGGCAGAACAAACTGCCAGTTCAGAAACAGGTGTTGGGAAGGTTGCCCGTTTGGCGCTTATTTCAGCACGCAATCTTCTACATTTCCTGCAGCCATGAAAACAGGAAATTTAACCATGCGGCCATTTAGCATCGTTACAAAAATTCTGTATGATAAAGACACTAAAAAAGCAACAGGTGTTGAAGTATTGGATGCAGAAAACAATCAAACATACCAGTATCATTCAAAAATAGTTTTTGTAAATGCTTCTGCATTAAACAGTGCCTGGGTGCTGATGAATTCTGCTACTGATATATGGCCTGATGGATTAGGCAGCAGCAGTGGCGAACTCGGCCACAATATAATGGATCACCATTATAATGTTGGTGCCAGCGGAGATATTGATGGTTATGAAGACAAGTATTATTATGGCAGAAGACCGAATGGTTTTTATGTAGTGCGCTATGCAAATTTATTTGGTGACAAGAGAAATTTTCTTCGCGGTTATGGTTACCAGGGTGGCGGAAGCCGTGAAAGCTGGAGCCGCAGTGTGGCTGAAATGAGCATCGGCGGCGCTTATAAAGATGCATTAACTGAGCCAGGCGGCTGGACGATTGGAATGACTGGCTTTGGAGAATTGTTGCCGCATCATGAAAATAAAATATCGCTTGACAAAAACAAAAAAGATAAATGGGGTTTACCTGTGCTGGCAATGGATGCAGAGTTAAAAGAAAATGAGCTTACAATGCGCAAAGCCATGCGCGAAGAAGCGGTAGCCATGCTGGATGCAAGCGGTGTAAAAAATGTTGTATCGTGGGATAATGGCCATGAAATTGGCGATGGCATTCATGAAATGGGTTCTGCAAGAATGGGTAACGATCCAAATACTTCTGTGCTGAATAAATGGAACCAGGTTTGGGATGCAGAAAATGTTTTTGTTACCGATGGCGCATTCATGGTTTCAAGCGCATGTCAAAATCCATCTTTAACATATATGGCTATGACGGCAAGAGCCGCCAATCATGCAGTAGAAGAATTAAAGAAGGGAAATATTTAAAGATGTGCGATGTAGGATTTGTTGATGCCTGATATGTTGCTTGAAGTCGCTGACTTGTAATGATAAAAATTAAAAGATGTTTGACTTGAACAAATCAGAACTTGCAAAATCATAAATTAAAAATAAAAAATAGTTTTAAAAATCAATTATCAAATTAAATATTATGAACAGAAGAGAAGCCTTATCTCGTGTTACGCTTATTTTAGGCGGCACTATTATTGGCGCCGAAGCGTTTCTTTCCGGTTGCAAAACAACACCTGCAAAACAAGGATTGTTTGCTGCCGATGATATTCCATTGCTTGATGAAGTTGGCGATACTATTCTGCCCACCACAGCAGCTTCGCCCGGGGCAAAAGCAGCGCAAATTGGCCAGTTTATGAAAGTAATTGTTACTGATTGTTACAATGAAGACGATCAGCGCACTTTTACAAATGGTATTGGCAAATTAAATGATGCCGCTAAAAAGAAGTTTGATAAATCATTCATGGCTCTTACTGCAGAACAAAAAACTGCTTTGTGTATTGATCTTGATAAAGAATCAAACAGCAGGCAAAAAGAACTGGCTGATAAAGCAAGTAAACTAACAGATATAGAAAGGCATCAGCGTAAACTTGCGCAAGATGCCGGCACTTACAAAAGGCCACCAGAAGATGATCCGCATTATTTTGGTATGATAAAACAGTTAACGCTTTGGGGTTTCTTTACATCTAAACCCGGTGCCACGCAGGCATTACGGTACATTGCCGTTCCCGGAAGATATGAAGGATGCATTCCTTACAAAAAAGGCGATAAAGCATGGGCAACATAATCTTAAAATAAAAAAAATACAATGTCAGTATCAAGAAGAAAATTTTTGCAAACTACTGGTTTGTTAACCGCCGCCGGTTTAATAGGTAAAAATGAATTGTTTGCAAACAATTCAAAACTTAAAAATTATGGCTTGCAGTTATGGAGCGTAAAAAATGCTTTGGCAAAAGACCCCAAAGGTGTGCTGAAACAAATAGCATCGTTTGGTTATACGCAAATTGAAAGCTTTGAAGGCAGCCAGGGAATGTTTTGGGGAATGACGCCAATGGAATTTAAAAAGTTAATGGATGATCTTGGAATGAAAATAATTTCAAGCCATTGCGATATTGAAAAAGATTTTGAAAAGAAAGCTGCCGATGCTGCTTCCATCGGTATGAAATATTTAATATGCCCGTATAAAGGCCCTCAAAAAACAGCAGATGATTTTAAAAAAATAGCAGAAGAATTTAATCAGAAAGGTGATGTATGTAAGAAAAACGGCATTCGCTTCGCATATCATAATCACGATTATTCCTTTGAAACAGAAAACGGCCAGGTTCCGGAAGACACAATGTTAACCAACACCAACCCTGCTACTGTTGATTTTGAAATGGATATTTACTGGGTAGTTACCGCAGGTGCAGACCCGATTGCTTATGCCAAAAAATATAAGAACCGTTTCAGGCTTGGGCATGTAAAAGACAGGATAAAAAATACAACTGAAAAAGATGCATCCTGCACGCTGGGTGAAGGTTCGATAAATTATCCTGCTATGGTAAAAGATTTAAAGGCAAATGGCATGGAGTATTTTATTGTTGAACAGGAACGATATGATAACACCACAGAAATGGACAGTGCAAAAGCTGATGCAAAATATATGAGTATGCTTTCCATCTAGATAAATACATGTTTACCAAAAAGGCCCTTGCAAAAGGGCTTTTTTATTATGTATTGATTGCAAGATTTAAATAGCCTCATCTTTAAAAAATTACTGTATGAATACAATTTTTAACCTTGATGATAAAAACGATATTATAAACAGAATTGACCAATTGCATCCCGACTCGAAACCTATGTGGGGTAAAATGAGTGTTGCCCAAATGCTGGCGCATTGCGTGGTGCCAACAAAAATTTCGAGCGGCGATATACAAAGCAAGCAGATATTTCTTGGAAAAATTTTTGGTAAAATAGCAAAGAAACAAATGCTTGCTTCAGAAGAAATGAAAAAAGGTTTACCAACAGACCCAAGTTTTGTTATAAAACATTCGCCCGATTTTTATACAAGCCAGGATGAGTTAAAAGCAGCAATAGAAAAATTATATACTACAGATAAAACAGCATTGCTGCAACGCAAACATCCATTCTTTGGCAAGATGACTTTAGAAGAATGGGGCATTTTAAATTACAAACATTACGATCATCATTTAAAGCAGTTTGGCGTATGAATGATTGTACATTTATAAATCTCAATCAATGATTTTAAAATCACTTTTCATCTATTGTTTATTTATTAGCATTGTTGCATGCAATAATCAAACACAACAAACAAAAGAAAATATAGAACCGCAAAAATCAAATACCACCAACTGTTACAGGTCAATTAAAAACAACGATACTATTTCACTTACTACTAAAGATTCAGCCGGAATAATTACAGGAACTTTAGTGTATGCGCTTTTAGAAAAAGATAAAAACACCGGCACCATACAAGGAAATATAAAAGACAGCTTGCTTGTTGCTGATTATACATTTATGAGTGAAGGCACAACATCTGTACGACAGGTAGCATTTAAAAAAACAGCCGATGGTTTTGTTGAAGGTTACGGCGATATGGAAGATGAAGATGGCAAAATGATATTTAAAAACACCGACTCGCTAATGTTTAATAATACATCATTGCTTACAAATATTGATTGCGAATAGAAAATCAGTCTAAAAATCAATCCTTAGAAAACTTAGCAAAGTTTGTTGATTGATTTTTACATTCTATTTTGCAGTGATGCCAAATCAATTTTTCAACCGCACATATTTTTCAACATTCAGCCGGTTTACACCAATGCTGTCAATTTTTTCAACGCCGGTTTGCGTAAGCGTATCATTATTTATGGTAATGGTAAAAGAAAAATCGTTCCCCTCCCACTGCCGGTCGTTGCAATATTCAAGATGTTCGGTGTAAGCGCTGCCGTGTAAAGTGTAAGCGCCGCCGCCCGCAGAAAACTCAGCCGTATCTTTTCCACTATTCAAATTATGCATTAAAAAAGCAAAATGTGTATCGTTGATGATCTTAATAAATGATTTATCTTTTGTATAATCCGTAACGGTGGTATCGCCTTTTTCAATCAATGTTCCAGTCAATAATTTCCACGTGCCTTGCACAGGTAATGATGTCTGTGTTGTTGTATTACAGGAAAAACAAAGTAGTAATGTGAAGCAGGCAATAATTCTCATGTTTGATTTGGTTTAATAATTAGCGTGCAATATAAATATACTTCCGTTATCATTTTTATGCTGCGCAACAATTTGTTGATTGCAAAACTGATGACAAAAACCGCGTTGCTGCAATGCTTTCCAAATTATATAAGCACTTATATATTGTTTTGATTTTAGCACATCTTTTTTAGAAGCAACCATTATTTTCAGTACATTACATCAATGGATTTTCAATAAATTCATAAAAGAAATTATTGTATGAAACGGGTACTATTTTTTATAACGTGTTTTCTTTTACCGGCATTTCTTTTTGCACAAAAATTAATTGCTATACAAATTGATGGCAGTATAAATCCCGCATCTGCCGAATATATAATTAAAGGCATAGAAAAGGCGGAGACTGAAAAAGCCGGATGTTTGTTGATACATCTTAATACACCAGGCGGTTTATTAACTTCTACAAGAGAAATTGTTGGCGGCATAATGAAGTCAACTGTTCCCGTGGTAGTGTACGTTTCTCCTTCCGGCGCACATGCAGGTTCTGCCGGTGTTTTTATTACACTTGCTGCAAATGTTGCGGCAATGGCTCCGGGCACAAATATTGGCGCGGCGCATCCTGTTTCGTTGCAGGGCACGCCAGATTCTATTATGAGTGAAAAAGCAGCAAACGATGCGGCCGCTTTTATACGATCAATTGCTGTAAAAAGAAACCGAGATGCACATTGGGCTGAAGAAGCTGTGCGTAACAGCTATGCATTATCAGAAAAAGAAGCGCTTGAAATAAATATTATTGATTACATAGCCACCAATGATCATGATTTACTTACACAAATTGATGGGAAAAAAGTGGAAGTAAATGGCGCAACTAAAATATTGCAAACAAAAAATGCATCTATAGAAATATATGAAATGGGTTTCTTTCAAAAAATTCTTGACAAGCTCAGCGATCCAAACATTGCTTACATGTTAATGATGATTGGGTTCTTTGGAATTGTATTTGAACTGTTTAATCCAGGTTTAATTTTTCCAGGTATCGTGGGCGTCATCTCTTTAATTTTTGCATTTTATTCTATGAGCAGTATGCCGGTTAATTATGCGGGATTATCATTAATTATTTTTGGTATCATTCTTTTTTTGCTTGAAATAAAAATTGTAAGTCATGGGTTGCTTGCCATTGGCGGAACGGTTTCGGTGTTGTTAGGATCATTATTTTTATTCAGAAATACGCCAGGCGAAAATTTTGCAGCCGTTTCCTACACAGTTATCATTGCTTCCACTGCTGTAACAACATTATTTTTTCTTTTTGTTGTGAGCATGGGTTTAAAAGCACAGCGTACAAAACCGGCAATGGGTATGCATGCTTTTATTGGTAAAACAGGCGAAGTAATTCACACGCTTGATGATACAGGAACGGTAAAAGTGAACGGCGAAATATGGAATGCTGAATCGCTTTCAGAAACAATTAATGTTGGCGAAAAAATTATAGTAAGGGATATTAAAAATCTTACATTATATGTTGAAAAGATTTAGTTGAATATGTAAACAGATAAATAACATGTTGTCACCGGCACGTCATTCCGCAATTGACCTCAACATGATAACTGTATTTAAAAACTTTAGCGAGTGCTTTATGCGGAATCTGATAATTGTGTTTATTATGTTTTTAGAATAAGGTTTAAATATGTCATATTATTGGAAAAGATTAAAATTTCACAGAGCAGATTCCGCATAAAGCCGCCATGAATTTATATATGTGGAAGTAAGTACCGGCGGCATTTGCGGAATAATGTTATCAAACTTAATTTCTATTACAATAGTTTAAATTAATTACACTAATAATATTTTTTAAAGTTCCTTCACAGGAGGAATTTAGAAGAGTTTAAATTTTAAATTATGCAACAATTTCCAGTAGCGCTTTTAATAATCATTGTTTTTGGTTTATATATACTCGCAAGTGCTGTACGCGTTCTTCGTGAATATGAACGTGGCGTAGTGTTTAGGTTAGGAAGGGTTTTAAACGGAGGTGTTAAAGGCCCCGGGCTTATTTTGCTAATACCGATCATAGACAAAATGGTAAAAGTAAGTTTGCGTACAGTAGTTATGGATGTGCCGCCGCAGGATGTAATTACGCAAGACAACGTTTCTATAAAAGTAAATGCAGTAATTTATTTCAGGGTTATTGATCCGCAGAAAGCAATTATAGAAATTGAAAATTATTTAACCGGCACATCACAACTTTCACAAACAACATTAAGAAGTGTTTTAGGCCAATCAGAATTGGATGATCTTCTTTCACAAAGAGAAAAAATAAATTTACGGTTACAGCAAATTATTGATGCACAAACAGAACCCTGGGGCGTAAAAGTTACGCATGTTGAAGTAAAGCAAATTGATCTGCCACAGGAAATGCAGCGTGCCATGGCAAAGCAGGCAGAAGCTGAAAGAGAAAGAAGAAGTAAAGTAATTTCTGCTGAAGGTGAATACCAGGCATCGCAAAGATTAAGTGATGCTGCAAAAATTTTAAGCGAACAACCAAGTGCACTTACGCTGCGTTATCTGCAAACTTTGCGTGAGATTGCAACAGAAAATAATTCAACCACCATCTTCCCTGTGCCTATTGATATATTAAAACCGTTTATGAAAATGAATGAAGATGAACAAAAGAAAAAAGAAGTAACAGATAATAAAAATGCTTCTTAAGACAGTCTTTTAAATAATAAATATTTCGACTGTCATAATTGATAAAGCTTGAAGTACAATTTTGCGCAATACAAACTACGTCATGCGAATTGGCGTAATAAAATTTGTAAGTTGCGGGGATGTTTGAGTTGTGCTCTATTTTTTGACATCTCAAATTTAAAGCTAATAATAATTAACAGTAGAATATGCGACTGTTCAAAACCTTAATAATACTAATTCTTTCTTTTGCTATAATCATATTTGTAGCTTTTTATTTTTTTCAAAGAAGTATATCAGACAACTTAAAACAAAAGAATAAAGATGTAGCAGAACAATGGAGCAATTTCAACTCAGACTTGATGACACGTGATAGTCTGTTAGCTTCTTTAATTTCAAACTCAGACAGTTTAAAATATTGGCTTCAAAATTCAATTCGTGAAAGAAATAAAAAAGAAAACAATTTGGACTTGTTATTTTACGAATACAAAGTAAATGAGTTTGTACTGACCCATTTTGCAAATCAAAAACAGGTGTCAGGCTTCAACAACGAATTAAACAATGACATATCAAAATATAATTCTATTACAGAAGAGTATAACAAATACATTTCTGTTTTTCCAAATTTTATAGTTGCGAAAAATCATAATTATAAAAGAGCTAAATTTTTCGATATTAGTTATGGAAGAATAAATAGAGATCCAGTGCAAAAATCAAAAGAACTTCCTGAATGGGCGAAAGGTGTTGACACAAATTAATATAAAACAGCAGTAGTAATTGTCTCGTCCTAAAATAGGTTGACTAAAAACCGCCTATTTTATGGATATATAAGCCTAAGTTATTCAAGAGTATTTAGAACTTACTTACGCAAGTATAAGTCGCCAAGCAAATGTATTCAGGTCTAATAACAATAAAAAAAATCCCGCTCATCGCGGGACTTTTAAAAATTATATAAGCGCTTACATATTATTTTGCTTTATCAAAATGTTCCTGCGCCTTTTTCCAGTTTATAACATTCCAGATCGCTTTTAAATAATCAGGGCGTTTATTTTGATAGTTAAGATAATAAGCATGTTCCCAAACATCAACACCAATAATTGGTGTGCCTTTAGTTTCAGCAACATCCATTAAAGGATTATCCTGATTTGGTGTAGAAGTAATTTCAAGTTTGCCGCCATTTGATATCAGCCAAACCCAACCGCTTCCAAATCTTGCGCCACCTGCTGCGCTAAATTTTGTTTTAAATTCATCAAAAGAACCAAATGTACTGTTGATCGCTTCGCTTAAACTGCCTGAAGGCTGGCTGCCATCTTTTGATAAAATTTCCCAGAAAAAACTATGGTTCCAATGGCCGCCGCCATTGTTGCGAACAGCAGGTGAAATTTTTCCTGCACCGGCAACTAATTCTTCGAGCGATTTATTTTCATGCCCGGTGCCTTCAATTGCTTTATTTAAATTATCAACGTAAGCCTGGTGATGTTTGTCGTGATGAATCTTCATTGTTTCTTCATCAATATGCGGCGCTAATGCATTGTATGCATAAGGCAGCGGAGGTAATGTAAAAGCCATAATAATGTAATTTTTAAATTAGTGAATATATAAGGATAACAAATTTAGTGCGAGGCATGTAAAAACATGTTATTTCTTTCTTATATCGAAAACATGGCTATATAAAAGGTGACAGACACGCTGAGAGTGTACAGACACCGTTATCTTTTTTGCTGAAAGAATGTTTTCATTAATGCGGCGCATTCATCTTTTAAAATTCCTGTATTGGTTTTTGTTTTTGGATGAAAAGGAAAATTGGGTTCTGTTATACGGCGATGTCCATTCTTTTCATCATCTGCGCCCCAAACCACACGCGAAAGCTTGCTCCAGTACATAGCGCCTGTGCACATTAAACAAGGTTCAACCGTAACAAATAAAGTTGCATCAGGTAAATATTTACTGCCAAGAAAATTATATGCAGAAGTAAGTGCGAGAATTTCTGCATGTGCTGTTGAATCATTCAACTGTTCTGTCATATTATGTGCACGCGCAATAATTTTTTGGTTAATAACAATAACAGCGCCTATCGGAATTTCATCTTCTTCAAAAGCTTTATTGGCTTCGCGCAAAGCTTGTTGCATATAATATTCATCATTCAATAACATTGATTAATTCATTATATTATAAAGAATCATTCAACATGTTTTTGTATTGATTTCCGCGTAATTTTCTAAACAGATCGAGGCCAATTTTTACCTGTCCATCTTTGTCTTTTGCTCTTAAATAGATACTGGTGCCGGGCTTTTCTGCTTTTCTTTTATTTATCTTTTTAAAGTCATCATCAGGTTTATTTACAAGTGTTGAAAGTGGAACTTGTATCGAGATATCAGTTCTGTCCGCAAAGCTGTAAATGCCTTCAATATACATGGTAATGGCTGATGATTGAATGGGCATGCGATGAATATAAATATCGCCTTTTCTTATGTCGAATGTATCTTTTAATTCAGCAAACTGAATGTTTTTAAGATCGCGGTTTTTAAAAATGTATTGCTGTACTTCAAGAATTGATTTATTATTTATTAACGCGCCATTTTTTAAAGAGAAATACATTTTTCCATTCATTGAATTCATATCAACTTTGCCCTGGCTATTAAAATTGGCAACAATATTTGCTTTTGCATTCATGATACCTTTTAAGTTCTTTGATGTAATAGCGGTTTGTCCAAAATTATCAAAACCATAAAATAATTTTTGAACGTTAATGTGCGAAAGATCCATTTGCATACTGGCAGTTTGATAAGCATCACTAACCTGGTGAAGTTTTGCCGTTAAATTAAAACTTCCATCTGCGTGTTGCAGGGCAGCTTTTTGAATTTGCCAATCATTTGCAGTAAATAAAAGGTTGGCTACAACATTCGTTGCAAGAAAATTATGCAGCGTTATTTTGTTTGCTTTCAGGTTTAAAAGAAGATTGCCATTTTCTACCGCATTATCAATTGCATTTGAAGTGGCGGCTAAATTATTACCTTTCTTTTTTTCAGTTATTGCTACCTTTTCTGCAAACAAACCTTTAAAGTCTGAAAGATCTAGTGCAGGTGAAAATACGTTGCAATTAATATCTGCTTTGCCGGGTTGCTTTTCTGAAATACGGTTTAAATTATTGCCGGTAATATTTACTACAAAATGATTGGTGTTAAGATTACATTGAAGATTATTCACCACTAAATTATTGCCCGTTATATCTATATCGCCATTACATTCTGAAAAAGTTAAACTACGCGGCACATATACAACTTTGCCATTGTGTATCTGAATCTTTGCATTAAGCTGGTTGAGTAATGATGGATCAGCAATCAATGGCCCTTTATACGATAAATATAATTTTGCATCTCCTTCCAAAAAATTTACAGTTGCTGAAGAAAGTGCGTCATCAAGCTGGGGTAATGTACATGCAGAAAAAAATTCAAAATCAATAACAGGGTTTCTTAAGTTGGTTACAATTATTTTTGGCGCCTTCAATTTTATTTCGCCCCAATTGCTTGTAAAAGAATTAAAGTTTACCCGCGAATTTGAATCGTCCGGCGCAATTTGCGGATTAAACTGGTTTGTATAAGTACCTGAAAAATTGCAATTATTTAAATTAAGCACAGGTGTTGTTACATCACTCTTTTCAGTTTTAAAATCAACTTTTACTGAAGGATCGCCTTTTTTAGATAACGAGCCGCTTAGTGTTGCAACTACATCTACTGGAGCGGCAAGATTTATCTTTTGCAACTTCTGCCGTGTTCGCGGTTTTAATATTGCTAATGCAGTATTATACGGGATGCCTTTTGTTACAGCGCTAAGGTTGAATTGCGACTTTGCGCCTAAATCAAATTCTCCTTTTATTGTAAACGGCTGGCCTTGTATTTTAACCTTGGTTTCATTAATGGTTAGCAGGCTGCCCGCAGTATCAAAATCAATTTTCCATTTAGCTTGTATCCGCTGATTTTCCAGCCAATAACCTTGTGTAAGATTAAACCCCAATCCACGCAAAAAAAGATCTTCATCAAAAGTTATTTTATACTTAGAACCTGTTAAACGCATATCAATATCAGCATTATCAATTCGTGCCTGGTAACGCTTCTTTGATAAAGCATCTTCAATAATAACCGTAACATTGTCCAGTTCAAGGTTACTAAATACAACAGGTTTTTTACTTTGCCGTTTTTCTTTATTTTGAGATTTTAAAACATATAGGTTTGAGTATCCTTTTGCATCAGTAAAAGTATGTATCACCGCATCTTTTACCTGCACAGAACTTATTTTGAGCTTGTTACCAATAAGGCCTAAAAAACCTGCTTTTGCTGTAATTTCTTTTGCTGTTAAAAAAGGTTTATGGTAAAAAGAATCGCTTATACTTACATTTCTTAAAGTAATCCCAATGTCAGGAAATGTGCGCCACACGGTAATATCGGCATTATCAATTTTAAGCTCACCGAGAATAGTTTCTTTTAGTTTAGCATCCAGAAATCCAATCAATCTTTTTTGTGATGATGAAATATAAATACTTAAACCAATCAGCAACAAAATATATAATCCTATAATTATTGCTGTAACGCGCAATATTCTACGCAATAATTTACTGCGAATTGAAAACTTAAAACTTTTTAGCCTGTTCATGTATATACGTTTGCATACTTAAGGCACGTAATGTAAAAAACCCTGCCAACTGCAGGGTGTATTTCTTAAAATTTGTTATGAATAATATAAGGCAGCATTGCTCTCCAGGTTGGCCAGTCATGAATTACGTCGGATCCCCAAATATCAAGATCATGACCAATTCCTTTGTCCCACAATACCTGCGAAAATCTTCTGCTGGCATCCGGGTCTTCATAAGCACCGCTGCCCGTATAAATATGAATATGATTGCTTGCGCGAATTCTGTCTAAATACCAATTGTCAGTTAAGTTTGGAACATAATGAATAGGGCTGTTGTAATATACCTGTTCATCATAAAAACCTTTTGTATATTCAGTAAGATCATACACACCGCTCATACTGATGGCGCCGTTTATAAGATCGGGTTTCTTCAAAAATAAATTCATGGCATGAAGGGCACCAAAAGATGCGCCGCAGGTAAAGATCATTGTGTCGTTACTTGTGCTGTTACGGATAAACGGAATTACTTCGTTAAACACATAATTATTAAAATCGTTTTGGCGAATAGCTTTATGTTCCGGCACCATTTCATTATTCATCCAGCTTTCATTATTAATACTATCAATGCTGAATACTTTAATTTTTCCGCTATCAATAAATGGCGCTAATGTGTCCATCATTTGAAAACGTTCATATTCCAGGTAATCTGCGGCGGCAGTTGGAATAAGCAGCAATGCAAAACCATAATTTCCGTAAGTTGCTATTGGCATTTCTTTGTTAAGCGCCGGGCTGTACCATGATGTTAATTCTCTTTGCATAATATTGTTTTATTTTTTGTAATTAGCTTTTGTAATTCCATTAAGCACGGTTGCGTCGCACACTGCAACAGTTGATTTTTTCTTCAACAAATCATAAACAAACTTTCTTTACTTCATTCCAGAGATCGCGAAAACATTTTGCTGCATAACTGCTGTTTGCATATTCAAATAAAGGCTGCTGGTGCGTGCCCATTTTTTCTACATCACTTAAATATGGAATATAACTTTTAAAGAAAAGTTTGTCTTTATAAAATTGCTGCATTACTTCATGATGTAAATTTTTTCTGTGGTCAACCATATTGAAAAAGCATTTGATTTTGCTTATATCAAGATCGTTGGTTTTAAAATATTCCAATACCGTTTCAAAAGAATTTACAGAAAGTGTTGTAGGAATGTTGGGCATCAATATCCAGTCTGCAGCATTAAAAATATTTTCATGTAATAAAGAAATTCCCGGAGGAGAATCCAATATAACTACATCATATTCCTTCAAACTGTTTAGTAAAGACTTTATTTTCTTTTTGCTGTGTTTAAGATCGTTCAATAAAGTATCAACATGCCTTGCAGAAATATCTGCCGGAATAATCCAAAGGTTTTCAAACATTGAATCCTGCACAGCATCTTTCAAATCCAGTTCGCCTTCAAATATTTTTTTTGATTCGTTTTTATTGCTGGCTTTTGCATGTAAATAAAATGAGGAAGAACCTTGCGGATCAAGATCCCAAACCAAAGTTTTGTAACCATCTGCGGCTGAAATATAAGCAAGGTTTATTGCGGCAGCAGTTTTGCCAACGCCGCCTTTAAGATTGTACAAAGCAAAAACTGTCATACTTTAAAAATACAAATTTTATAACCTAAACAAGAGCCCATCTTTTTTGCACAGGAATTTATATTGAAGCTACTATTCTTCCCTTAAATGTTTTCCTGTTAAATTAATAAACACATCTTCCAGGTTCGCCTGTTTTACTTCTTTTGGCTTTTCAAAGCCAGTGGCAACAAGGTCATCAATTAATTTATCTGGTGAAGCTTCTGCAATAATATTTCCTGAATCAATTATGGCAACACGATCGCACAAAATTTCCGCTTCATCCATGTAATGTGTGGTAATAATTACAGTAGTGCCTTCGCTTCGTATTTGCTTAATTAAATCCCACAAATTGCGGCGCGCCTGCGGGTCTAAACCTGTTGTAGGTTCATCTAAAAAAATAATCTTAGGCTTATTAATTAAGGTTGTTGCAATAGAAAAACGTTGCTTTTGGCCGCCGCTTAATTCTTTGAATTTTGCTTTGGCTTTATCACGAAGATTTACAGTATCGAGCAACTGCATGGCATTTATATTTTCATTGTATAAACCGCCAAACAGGTTAATTAATTCGATTAAATTCAAACCCGGGTAATAACCTGAAGATTGCAACTGAACACCAATAACTTTCTTTATTTCATTCGGCGATTTATCAAGGTTTAACCCATCTACAATAATTTCTCCGCTTGTTTTTTCGCGCAGCGTTTCTATTATTTCAAGCGTGGTTGATTTACCAGCGCCATTTGGGCCAAGCAAGCCAAAAATCTCGCCTTTAAATACTTCAAAACTTATTCCTTTAACAGCTTTAAAATCGCCATAATTTTTTACAAGGTTTTTTACAGAAATAATTGCCTGTTGTTGCATGCAGGCAAGTTAAGCAGTTAAATTTTTGCGTAGAAAAGAAAATTGTAAACCATATTCGGATTTTTACGTTTCAACAAATATCTTTGAACACTTTCACATGCAGGATCCAATTACCATTATTTACATTATTTCAGACAGGCGTTCCGGTTCAACTTTACTGGAAAATATTTTATCCAAATCAACCGAAACAGTTTCTGTTGGCGAGCTCGCAATGCTGAAAGGCCATATTATAAAAGAAGGCCCGGGCGAAATATGGAACTGGAATTGCAGTTGCGGCAAACCTGTATTACAATGCGAATTCTGGAGTAAAGTGCTGGCAAATATTTATGATGAAAATTTTGAAACCAAAATTTCATGGCCATATAAATCGGTAAAAATTTTATTGTCTTCATTATTTCCAGTGGCAGTAGAAAGTACGTTGCTTAAACTTATTCATACCAAAAAAAACAACCGTACTATTGAAGCATTGAATAAAGTGTACGCTTCCATTGCAAAAGTTTCTGACAAAAAAATTATTGTTGATTCTTCGAAAGATCCAATGCAGGCTTTGGCTGTAAATGAATGCGAAAATGTTGATGCAAAATTTATATGGCTTTCAAGAGATTTGCGGGCTATTACTTTTTCAAAACTAAAAAGATGGAAAGTAAATAAGCGTTCTAATAAAAAACCATTAGAAACTTTAGCTGATAGTTTTTATTACAAAAAACTTTGCGCTGCTGCTTTAAA
This sequence comes from Parafilimonas sp., assembly GCA_040002335.1. Classification (GTDB taxonomy): domain Bacteria; phylum Bacteroidota; class Bacteroidia; order Chitinophagales; family Chitinophagaceae; genus Parafilimonas. Next base: position 17,734 of record JBDUEO010000015.1, read on the forward strand.
ATGTATCAGCAAAAACAATTCAATAAAAATTGATTATGAAGCGCTGGCGGCCAATCCGCAAAAAGAATTGGATAAGATCTGCAATAAATTTGGTATTCAGAAATACA
>JBDUEO010000016.1:0-17108 GCA_040002335.1 Parafilimonas sp.
AAGAAGCCGTTGCAACCTATACATCAAGAGCTGCCGAAAAGCTGCGTCGTCAATTTGGCGCAGCTTCTGCGATAAGTGCATTTGTTGTTCCTAAAATGCCGCATGATAATGATGGTCGTTTTTCGCACGGACCAACAATAAGCGATTGCATTATGCTGCCGCATGCAACCTGTGTAACCAATGAACTTATAAAAGCAGCGATGAAAATTGTTGATCGCATTTATGAAGAAGGGAAGTATTATAAAAAAGCAGGTGTAATGTTGAGTGGCATTATTCAGGACACTTCTGTGCAGGGAGATTTTTTTATTCCGCACACGGAAAACAATAACCGTATGCTGATGAGCATGATGGATAATATTAATTTCAGTATGCGCAATGATGTATTAAAATTCGCTGCAAGCGGCACAAAACGCAACTGGAAAATGCGCCAGGAATTTCGAAGCCCGCGTTATACTTCAAGATGGGATGAGTTGTGTGAAGTGAAATAAAATTGATTTTAGTTACTTTGAAATCGTTCCAGAATTTATCGGGTTTGTTATTGATCATGTTCTATTCAAGCTCCAGTTTTTCTATTTTATTTCCAACAATAATTTCTTTCATTTCTTTTTCAAGCAAATTGAAACCCTCTTTATTCACCTTTTTAATAAACACACCATTTTTTAATAAATGTATTTCGTCACAAGTATCACTTAAAGTTGAAAAAATATGCGAAGCAATAATTACAGTTTTACCCAATGTCTTTAGCCTGTGAATAATATCTGCAAGAATTATGTTGCTTTGAATGTCAACACCGTTGAACGGTTCATCAAGTATATAATACTGGTTATGCTGTAAAAGAATTGCTGTTAACGCTAACTTCTTTTTCATACCTGTTGAATAAGTTGATGCATATTGATTCAGCGGCAGCTCAAATATGTTTTTTGCATCAATATTTTTGATCTTTTCTTTTCTTGCATTGCAAAGCAGTTGAATATATTCTCTGCCTGTAATCTTTGAAAAGAAAACGGTTCTGTAATTAATAAACCTAAATAATCTTTAAGCGGTTTAAGGTTTGATTTTATTTCTCCTTCATAATTTTCTAATCCTGCAATGCATCTGAACAAAGTTGTTTTTCCCGCTCCGTTATCACCAACAATTCCATAAACACGGGCATTATTAAAATTCAATGAAACATCTTTAAGAACCTCTTTTGTACCATAATGCTTTGATAAGCCAATTACTTCTATCATTCAAGAATATATTTAAGCCGGTTTAATGATTGCGTAAAAAAGTAAGGAATTACTGCGAAAAGTGCAGGCGGAAAAAGAAATGTTGTAATAATTAAAATAAACTGGGGCAGGTTAATTTCTTTTGGATAAGCTGAATATTTAGCTAATATGAATGTTATTAAATATAAATAATACAGCAATAATAAAAGCAACAGAAATTGAATATGCCCAAAGAAAAATATAGCTAAAAAAGTTATTACCGGCAGCACCAGCGAGGAAGAAAATAACAACGCCGTTTTAATTTTTTCTTTAAGAAAATCAATAGCATTAAAATTATATGACCAAACATAAAATTCATCTTCAGGCTTAGCATAATAGCTTGAAACAATTAAAAGAATAAGCAAAACAGCAAATGCACCGAGATTAAAATTGTTTACACGTATGGCAACAAAAGTTAGCGCGTAAGACATGGCAAGAAGATAAAATGTATTTCTAAAGCCAACTATAAATTCAAAAGGTTTTTTGTAAAAAGGCGTTGGTATAGTTACTGTATAACTTATTTTAAAATCTGCCAATGCTAATAAAGCAGAAAGTAAAATAAGAACTATTATTAAAGGAAACATTGATGTATAGATAAGAAAAAATATAAATGGTAATGCGATAATCAAATTTTCAATAACTCTTATTTTAATGTATTTTTTGCTGAAACAAATTTTAAGAAAATCATTTCGCTTTGTGTTGCTTAGTTTAATTATAAAGCTTAATGCAATTAATATATAAATGTACCCGGCGAACTCAGTTTTCTTGAACAGTAAAATGGAAAGCGCTACAAAGCCCGTTAAGAATAATGGATAACTAAAAAATGGCTTAATACCAAAATCAGTTAGTTTTCTGTTGATCATCCGATATTGCAAAACAAAATAACCTTTCACGCTTCACGATTGATTTATGTGTAAAATGACTGTTGTAAATATAACGCAGTAAATAATTCATGCAAATGCACACGATGGATACTATAAAAATTAATATGCGTGATGTATATTGAAATTTACTGCAAGCAGCACAAAACGTAACTGAAAAATGCGCCAGAAATTCAGAAACCTGCAAATATAACTAAGTGGAAATGAGTTATGCAAAGTGAGATAATTCACCCCAATATCTCACCAACATTCTTTGCTATTGTTTCAATGATCTTATCCATCGGCAGATCGTTTTCATCTTTACCAAAAGGCTCTTCAATTTCTTCAGCAATTAATTCCAAACTTGCCAACACGTACAAAATAAAAATAACGACAGGAACAATAAAATAACCTAAAGAAAACGCATAACCAATGGGAAGCATAAGTGTATAAAACAAGATAAATTTTTTTATAAAGCTGCTGTAAGAAAAAGGAATTGGTGTATTTTTTATTCGTTCACATGCGCCGCAAATATCCATGAATGAACTGAGTTCAGCATTGATAAAAAGTAATTGCTCGCCTGAAATCTTTTGTTCTGTTTGCAATTGGATTAATCTTTCCGTTATCGTACATATAAATTGTTCAGGCATATGTCTGAAACGATCAAAGCCGGGTATCTCCGGATGATCAAATTCATCCAAAGAATATCGTGTACTATCTGCCTGCAAATGATTTTTTAATTCAAGCGCAAAGCGCGGAATAAGCTCTGCAAAAAAGGCTTTTGTATTACTATCTTCTTTTGAAATAAGTGCGTTTAACTTTATTGAAAAATTCCTGCTGTTATTTACAAGTGCGCCCCAAAGTTTCCTGCCTTCCCACCAGCGTTCATACGCAGTATTGGTGCGAAAAACGAGCAGCAGTGAAAGAACAAACCCAAGCAGCGTATCAATTATTGTGAGATTTTTTAAACGATCTCTTTGCGCTGCATTTATAAAATGCAGTTCAACAAAAGCAATTATAAATGCATAAATACCTGCAGCAATTAAAACAGGAATAAGTTTGCGTAGTGTGTCAGATTTATGAAAGTCAAGAATGATCTTTTTCCATTCTTTAGGATTATAACTTCTCATGTTTAATTTGATTTACAGCTATGCTTTGTACATCAACAGCAGTGGTAAATATAAATGATGATATAAACAATAGTTTTTCTTTGCAGTATAAATTTAAAATATGGAATTTGGAATAAGCACATTTGGAGAAATAGTACCGGATAAAGTTTCGGTCAAAGCAGTTAATGCGCATAAGCGTGTGCAGGAATTATTGCAGGAAGCAAAGCTTGCAGATGAAATTGGTTTAAACGTTTTTGCATTGGGTGAACATCATCGCGCAGATTATGTTATTTCATCTCCTGAAATGATTTTATCTGCTGCTGCATCTATTACAAAAAATATAAAATTTATAAGTGCGGTTACGGTGTTAAGTTCTGCAGATCCGGTTCGTGTGTTTCAAAATTTTGCAACGCTTGATCTTATCTCAAATGGTCGCGCAGAAATTATGGCGGGCAGAGGTTCTTTCATTGAATCATTTCCTTTGTTTGGTTATAATCTTGAAGATTATGATGAATTGTTTATTGAAAAACTTGATCTTTTAATGAATATTAATCAGCATGAAATTGTAAGCTGGAAAGGAACGCATCGTGCATCAATAAATAATCTTGGCGTTTATCCAAGGCCATTGCAACAACAATTGCCAATATGGATTGCAGTTGGCGGAACACCTGCTTCTGTTGTGCGTGCAGGAAGTTTAAACCTTCCATTAACGATTGCTATTCTTGGCGGAAGCCCGGTACAATTTACTCAGCTTACAAGCTTATATCGCAATGCTGCACAGAAGGCGGGGCATGATGTTGATAAACTTCAATTGTGTATCAATGAACATTTATACTTAGCAGATTCAAGTGATCAGGCAAGAGATGAATTCTGGTTTATTTATGAAACGATCATGAATAAAATTGGAAGGGAACGCGGCTGGGGAAAAATGTCAAGAGATCATTTCAATGATTTGTGTGAACCTGACGGCCCGCTGCTTGTTGGAGATGTAAAAGAGGTAACAGAGAAATTAATTTATCAATATAAATTGTTTAATAACACACGTTTTCTTGCACAGATAATTTCAGGAAATATTGCGCACGAAAAAATTATGCATTCAATAGAATTATTTGGAAAAGAAGTAATGCCTGCGGTGAAAGAAGGCATCAAATAAATTTTAATAATCTCAGCGATATAAGTAAATCTATTTAGCCTGATACTCAAGCTTTCCTTTAAACACCGTTCAAATTAAATGAGGTATCATGCAATTAGTAAATTATTCTTTTAAAAAGTTTTTTTGTGTTGATTTTTCTATTGCATACAAAACGTGTCTGCACAATTTATTGTTCAAAGCAATTTTAGGATGATCAAATTCACCTTCTTTTATCATGCCTATTTTTTGCATAACTTTTTCAGATCTAAAATTTATTGTTGATGTAAAAGAATAAATTTTATTAAAATTCAAAATGTCAAAGCTATATTGTAAACATGCTTTTGCAGCTTCGGTAGCATAACCTTTATTCCATTCTTCTTTTTTAAGGCGCCATCCTATTTCAATACATGGCGTGAAAAAACTTTCGAATGAAGGAATCATAAAACCTGTATAGCCAATGAATTTTTTTGTTGCAAGTTTATCAATTGCATAAAGTCCAAAATCTTTTTTTTCAAAATAAAGGTTGATTCGATTGATGAATGCAATAGTTTCTTCATCGGTTAGCTTAGCTGGAAAAAATTCCATTACTGTTTCATCTTTATTCATTTCAGCAAATGGAATACAATCTTCATCTTTCCATTTACGTAAGCCTAATCTCTCAGTCGTAATTATGTATTTTTCTGCTCGCATATAACGCTAAATAAAAATCCACAAAACTGTAGTATAAACTTTTTGCTCGTAATTAATATTTTTATACAACAGCAAGCTAATTTTGTTTGACCATTTTAAAAATTGTTTATGAGAAAACTTCTTAAAGTATTAGGCGTTTTAATCGTGCTTATTATTGTTGGCGTTGCCGGGTTATTAATCTATATTAAAACCGCATTGCCTGATGTAGGAGCCGCACCAGATATTAAAATTGCATCAACACCTGACCAAATTAAAAGAGGAGAATATCTTGCGAATCATGTGAACTTATGTGTAGATTGTCATAGCCAGCGCGATTATAGTTTGTGGAGTGCGCCGCTTGTTCCGGGTACGTTGGGCAGAGGCGGAGAAGCTTTTACACAAGACCAGGGTTTTCCCGGAAAATTTTATGCACGCAATATTAGCCCGACCCATTTGGCTAACTGGACCGATGGTGAAATTTATCGCACCATTACAACCGGGGTTGACAAAAATAATAAAGCGCTTTTTTCTATTATGCCCTGGGATAATTATGGCAGAATGGATCCCCAGGATATTAAAGATATTATTGCATATATAAGAACCCTTCCGCCGCAAACAAATGAGCCACCGAAATCTGTTCCTGATTTTCCAATGAATTTTATTTTAAATACGCTGCCACATAAAGCAACGCCTGGTAAACGTCCGCCATCTTCAGATCAATTAGCTTATGGCGCTTACATGATCAATGCATGTGCTTGTGGTGTTTGCCATACCAAACAGGAAAAAGGTAAAATTGTAGGCGAATTATTTGCCGGCGGTTTTGAATTTAAATTTCCTGATGGCTCAATGGCAGTATCAGCTAATATTACACCTGATAAAGAAACAGGCATCGGCGATTGGAGCGAAGCTGCATTCATACATAAATTCAAGCAATATGCTGATAGTAATTATCATGCTGTAAAACTTGCACAAGGTGATCCGCAAACAGTAATGCCGTGGATTATGTACTCTGGAATGGACAGCATTGATCTTAAAGCTATTTATGCATATCTTAAAACAGTAAAACCTGTAAATAATAATGTTATGCATTGGAAACAAAAGAGCTAATGATTATTTATTATTGAAGTATGATAACACCTGAAGAAACAAAAGCCATTGCATTATCGTTTGAAGGAACAGATGAAAAACCACATTTTCATCGCACTGCATTTACAGTAAACGGGAAAATATTTGCAACACTTTTAGCGAAAGATTCAACACTGAATTTGATGTTTGATACGCCAACGCAGTTTATTTTTTGTCCGCCAAACAGCGATGTTATTTTTCCTGTTCCCAATAAATGGGGATTGAAAGGAGCAACAACAATCAATCTTAAACAGGCAACAAAAAAATTAGTGACGAGTGCGTTGCGGGCATCTTATAATTTGAGAAAAGAAAAATGATCACGAAAATAAATCGCCTTGCTTTTCTTCACCTACAAATTTGGGCTTAATCAAATTCAATCCGCATTCCTTATTCATCTTATCAACCAAATAAACAGTTAGCTCTGGTGATGTTGCTTCGTTGTGCATGTGCATGAAAAAATAAATATCATCAATGCCTTTATTTAACCAATATTTCATGCGTTCAATCCATGCATCAATGCGCGTATAATCTGTAGCATGTAAACTGTTGCCAACATAACGGATAAATGTTTTTGGAACCGTTAAATACATGTGCGCACAATCTCTTTTGCCCGCAGTGTCAGTAATTACAGCGCCGATGTTTAATGCATTTAAAGTTTCAAATAATTCTTTGCTTACATCTGCTTTAAACCAATTTGCATTGCGCACTTCTAAAAAAAATTGCATATCTGTTGGTAACGATTTTAAAAATGTAAATAATTCTTCTTTGCGTTTTGGAGAATATATTTCGCTAAGTTGTATAAACACAGGACCAAGATGTTCTTTAAAAGCAAGAATGCCGCGAAAAAATTCCGTTGTAAGGAAATCTTTGCCGGTCAGCCTTCCAAAATGCGTAACGCCTTTATACATTTTCGGACAAAATAAAAAGTCTTTACCGGCAGCATTTTCGTTCCATTTCTCAATGGCTTTTGGCCCGTAAATTTTATAATGTGTTGCATTTAATTCTATACTGTTATAATGTTGCACATAATATTTAAGAAAATCTTTTTCCTTTGTTTTTTCAGGATATACTTTTCCAATCCATTCCTGCCTGCCCCACTTGGCGCAACCAATATATACTTTGGCATTTATATTTTTTTTGCCTGAAAGAATTTGTTTGTTGAACAAAGGTTCTTTTGGTAAAGTGAAATCAATATTGCTTAATTCATCATGCTCAACACCGCCGAATTTCATACAATAAATTTTATTAAAGATAGAAGCTAATGACTTAAATAAAACGTGAGGAATTTGTGACTTTAGATTTGAAGTATTTATAATTTATTTGCAGGATTATAAAAGACCCAACAGGTTTTTAAAACCTGTTAGGTCTGCAAAGCCGAATAAAGTAATATTGCTGAATGGCTGCCGGATAGAAGTGAAAAGCCCGGTGAAGATTGGTGCGCGGGTTTTGTGCCGGACTTGTAACGGATAGCCGGAACAAAAGCTTAATTGAAATACGATTGCTGACAGCCCCAAAATAAAATTTATACAACATGATTCTTTCTGATACACGAATACTTGAAGAGATTGAAAAGGGAACGATTAAGCTTGTGCCTTACGATCGTGAATGTTTGGGCAGCAATAGTTATGATGTGCATTTGGGCAAATTGCTGGCCACTTATCGCGAGCATATTTTAGATGCGAAAAAACATAACGAGATTGAATATTTTGAAATTCCGGAAGATGGATTTGTGTTGTACCCGCATATTTTTTATTTAGGCGTTACACAGGAATATACTGAAACACATGCACATGTTCCGTTTTTGGAAGGCAAGTCTTCAACAGGAAGGTTGGGTATAGATATTCATGCAACGGCAGGCAAAGGTGATGTTGGTTTTTGTGGTAACTGGACTTTGGAAATTTCAGTAAAGCAGCCGGTGAAAGTTTATAAAGGCATGCCGATTGGACAGCTAATTTATTTTCCGATTGATGGTGAAATTGAAGTAAAATATAATGAAAAGAAAAATGCAAAATACAGCCAGCAACCAGATAAACCAATTGAAAGCATGATGTGGAAAAATGTGTTTTAAACTTTTTTGTAGCGTGAAGTTTTTTCATCGTGCAAGTCCTGCGCTTCTTCAATTGTATGCGTACAGCTTATATCATGTTCCTTTTCTGCAAGGCTTGACAATTTTACATAAAAATTTTTAAGCGTATCTAATTCTTCAGGTGTAAGGTCTTCTACATCAATTAAACGGTTACTTGCGCCTTTGGTAGCTGCTATTAATTCGTTTAACTTTAAATGAAGGGCAATAGTATCTTTATTCTGCGATTGCTGAATTACAAATACCATTAAAAAAGTAATAATAGTTGTGCCGGTATTAATAACCAATTGCCAGGTATCTGAAAATTTAAAGAGCGGCCCGGTGATTGCCCAAACAATTATAATTAAAAAAGCAATAATAAAAGCAATGGGCCTACCGGTAACTTTTGTAACTCCTGAAGAAAAACGGTCAAACATTTTTGCCAGGCGGTTTTTGCTCTTTTTTGATTTTCTCTTTGTCATATATTTAATGTAAAATGTTCTACACTTTAAGCAATGCAAATTATATGCAGTTAATTTAGCTTTTATTTTTATGAAGCGAATATTATTTGTTTTAAGTTTTACCTGCTTAAGCGCAGCTTGTTTTTCACAAACCGATACTGCGGTTATTAATGATACCAAACGTTTTCAGGAAGGGTTGCGAACAGAATATGGAACTGCAAGTACAACTCCGCTTAGTGCAAAAGCAAAGAAGACATTTAAGGGAATTAATTTTTTTCCATTCAGTACAAATTATGTTGTTACTGCAAAATTTGTAAGAACACCAAATGAAAAATCTTTTCAAATGAGTACATCAGGCGGCATACGAAAAACATATATAAAATATGCCGAAGTTTTTTTTGCAATTGGTGGAAAGCCATATAAACTTGGGGTTTATCAATCGCAGGATTTAATTAAATCTGATGATTATAAAGATTATCTTTTTATACCCTTTACAGATGCCACCAACGGCAACGAAACGTATGAAGGCGGAAGATATATTGACTTGAATATTCCAAAAGGCAATACCGTTGTCATCAATTTCAATAAAGCATATCATCCATATTGCGCATATACGGATGGCTATAATTGTCCCATTCCTCCGCAGGAAAATACATTACCTGTAAAAATTGAAGCTGGTGTAAAATTTTAGTTGAAAATTTATTTACTCGTTAATTTTATTTTTCAATTTCCTTAATGCATTAAGGCAATTATTTTTTCCAGTGATTTGGTGAAAGATGCAAACTGTTTTATTATGCTACTGCATTAAACCCATACAGCAATAAACTTTATTTTTAAAAAGTAATTAAATATTAATATTTAAAATTTACTTTAGTTTCTTATTCTTTTAATTACAAAAAAATAGAAACCATGAAACTACTTCTACTACGATCATTTAATTATCACAATTTTTTACTCAAACAAAAAGCTCTTACCATTTTAATTGCAGCATGTTGTTTAAGTTTTTGTTCGCAAAATCTTTTTGCTCAAGGCACCTGGACCGCGGTTACCAGTGTAGCGCCACATACCAGCGGTGGCGGCACACTGCTGCTTTCTGATGGAACTATTTTATGCAAAAGCACATCTGGCGGGCTTGACTCATATGGAAGTATATATGATCGTTTAATTCCAGACAACCAGGGAAATTATGCAAACGGAACATGGTCTTCGATTGCGCCGATGCATAGCACAAGATTATATTATTCAACACAACTATTAAAAGACGGAAGAGTATATGTTGCCGGCGGCGAATATGGAACCGGTGGTTCATCTGGCGAAACCTATAACCCGCTTACAAATGTTTGGACGAGTAATGGGCCGGTTGGCTCATTTGTAAGCGATGCCAACTCAGAAATCTTAGATAATGGAACAGTGATACAGGCCCTCGTTAGCAGTAATTTAAAACCAACAAAAATTTATGATCCCACCACTAATTTATATACAACAGGCCCAAGCTGCGTAGGCATTCATAATGAATCGGTATGGGTTAAGCTAAAAGATAATAGCATTCTTTTTGTAGACAGAAATACAAGAAATTCTGAAAGATTTATTCCATCGTTAAACCAATGGATTGCCGATGCAACTCTGCCCACAGATGTGTATGATCCATATGGATTAGAAAGTGGTGCTGCAGTATTATTGCCTGATGGCCGCGTAATATTTTTTGGGTCAACAGGCCATAACGCTATTTATACACCATCCGGTTCAACAGCAAATGGAAGTTGGGTAGCTGCAGCAGATTTTCCTAACGGACAAGGAACGCCCGATGCGCCCGCAGCAATGATGGCAAACGGAAAGGTGCTTTGCGCCGTATCGCCAAAAGCAACTTCTTCAAATCATTTTCCAACGCCAACATCTTATTATGAATATGATTATACAACAAATGCATTTACACGTGTAAACGCACCCGGTGGTGGTCTTACAACAAACATTTCAGTGTATCAATCCAATATGGTTGATCTGCCAAATGGCCAGGTACTTTTTAGCGTGCAGGGTTCAAATCAATATTATGTATATACGCCAGATGGCACACAGCTCGCTTCCGGAAAGCCAACCATAACAAAAATACAAAAAGCAGGGCCTGGTGTTTTTAAGTTTACCGGCCATTTATTTAATGGTATTTCTGAAGGAGCCAGTTACGGCGATGACTGGCAAATGAGTTCTAATTATCCAATCGTAAGAATTACGGTAAACGCACAAGTATTTTATGCAAGAACTTTTAACTGGAACAGTACTGGTGTTATGCGCGGAAATTTAAATGATACCTGTTATATAACGCTTCCGGCAGGTTTGCCGCGCGGCAAGTATTCAATTGCCGTTCTTGCAAATGGCATAAGTTCAAATCCTTATAATGTTGGTTCTGCTTCGTTAATGGATGATAATTCTTCTGCAATAAGCACTGCAATAACCATCAATCAAAACAAAGTAAGTGTTTATCCAAATCCTGCAACAACACAAACATCCGTACAATATAGCATAGCAAAAAGCGGTTATGTTTCTTTAAAAATTGTTGATGTAAATGGAAGATCGTTAACAGAATTAGTGAATGGAAATATGCAACAGGGCGAACACAACCTGCAGTTAAATACATCACGTTTTGCAAAAGGAGTTTATTACTTAAATATGATTACTGATAATGGAATACAATCAGCTAAACTGGTTGTGCAATAATATTATTCTTTAAGATTTATAAAAACCATCATTCGTTTGAGTGATGGTTTTTTATGCGAAAATTAAACTGTTTATAGCTGCGTGATACTTTTTAAAGTGAAAGCCAGCAACAACCTTTTTCATATTAGCGGCAATCGTATCATTCATTAAATTTCCAATACTGCCTTCATGTGTGTGATGAATGTTTGATGAATAATTAAATTGGTTCGCTTCAATTTCAAACCCAACTTTTTTATACGCATCACGAAATGGCATGCCGTTGTTTACAAGTTTGTTTACTTCTTCCACACTAAAAAGATATTTATATTTTTCGTTTGACAGAATATTTTTTTTTACTTCAATATTATGCAACATTAATGCAGCCATGCTTATACAATCTTTTAATGTACTAAAAGCAGGAAACAAATGTTCTTTTAGCAATTGTAAATCGCGATGATAACCTGAAGGAAGATTGGTTGTCATCATCATAATTTCATTGGGTAATGCTTTTATCTGATTGCAATGCGAACGGATCAATTCAAACACATCCGGATTTTTTTTATGCGGCATAATGCTGCTGCCCGTTGTTAGTTCCGCAGGAAAAGAAATAAAACTAAAATTCTGATTCATAAACAAGCAAACATCTATGCTAAGTTTAGCCAGTGTATCAGCAATATTTGCTAAAGCTGATGCAACAATGCGCTCTGTTTTTCCGCGGCTCATTTGTGCATATACAACGTTGTAATGCAGATCATCAAAACCTAAAAGCTCTGTTGTTAATTTTCTGTTTATTGGAAATGAAGAACCATAGCCTGCAGCAGAACCTAAAGGATTTTTATTTACAATATCGTAAGCAGATTTTAATGTGATTAAATCATCAACCAAACCTTCTGCATAAGCGCCAAACCATAAACCAAATGATGATGGCATCGCTAATTGAAGATGCGTGTAGCCAGGAAATAAATCATTCTTATATGTTTCACTTTGATCAATCAGCAACTCAAAAAATGATTGAACAGATAAAACAAGCGCTTCAATTTCACTTCTTAAAAATAATTTTATGTCAACTAAAACCTGGTCGTTGCGGCTGCGTGCAGAATGAATTTTTTTACCAACATCGCCCAGCTTTTCAGTAAGTAAAAATTCTATTTGTGAATGAATGTCTTCAACATCATTTTGAATTTTAAACTTTGAATTTTGAATTGATGCATAAATGTTTTTTAACTCATTCACTAATGCATTTGCTTCATCATTTGTAAGCAAACCAATAGTCGCCAACATTTTAGCATGCGCAATATTCCCGAGTACATCAAATGGTGCAAGTTGAAGATCAAATTCACGATCGTTACCAACAGTAAATTTTACTACTTCTTCAAGAGATGTAATATTTTTTTGCCAAAGCTTCATAATGGTTACAGCCTGTACTTTTTTGCTGGATTTCTTTTATTGTGAAAGATTGTGGTAATTACAATAATCCGTTCATCTTCTATAAAAAATACAATAATAAATGGAAACCTACCCGTTCGAGCTATATAAAATTTCTTATAGCTATTTTTAAATGATCGGGGATTTTGCGCAATATAATTAACGGTATTTTCAATTATTAGTTTAAAGTTTTCAGCAGCTTGAAAACTGTATTTTTTATACCAGGCTAATGATTCTGAATATTCTTTTATAGCTCTTTGACGATAGATTATTTTATATGCTGTCATTAATCCCTTTTATAAAGAAGTTCATGTATCATTTTATCAACTTCCTCTTTACTAATTGCGTTTTTATTTTTTTGATAATCTTCATACTCATTATCTAATATCATTTTCATCTCATCAGATAATTCATCTTCCTGCAAAAAATCATAAACTTCCTGCAGTTTTTCTTCAGGAAATCCATCTATCATTTCATGTAATTCTTTTCTAAGTGAATTTTCCATACTAATGCTTTATACGAATTTACAAAGTTTGTAAATTCCTTTTACTTTAAAACTTTATCAAGCAACTGAATATACAACTCAATTCCCTCTCTTATTTCATCAACAAAAATAAACTCATCTGCGCTATGACTTCTTGCGCTATCGCCCGCTCCCAATTTCAATGCCGGAAAATTCATCAATGCTTTATCACTCGTTGTTGGCGAACCGTAATAAGTTCTGTTCAAATCAATTCCTGCTTTAACCAACGGATGATCTAAAGAAATATTAGTTGAACGCAACCGCAAACTTCTTGGTGCAATTTCAGATTGAATATTTTGTTTAATAATGCTTATCACTTCATCAAAATCATACAACTCATTTACGCGAATATCAACGGTGAATGTACATTCTGACGGAACCACATTATGTTGCGAACCCGCATTGATAATTGTAACACTCATCTTATTTGGTCCAAGCAAATCAGACACTTTATTAAACTGAAAAGTTTTAAACCATTCAAAATCTTTTAAGGCTTTATAAATAGCATTATCGCCTTCTTCTCTTGCTGCGTGCCCGGCTTTGCCATGTGCTTTACAATCCAATACCAGCAAGCCTTTTTCAGCAATTGCCATCTTCAGTAAAGTTGGCTCACCAACAATAGCACACGAAGCCCCAGCCCTAAAGGGAGAAAGGAATGTACTTGCTGTTTTTGCATTAAACTTGTTATCATTTAACAATAATTCAATACCGTTTTTGCCACTTATTTCTTCTTCTGCAGTTGCTGCAAAAACAAGATTGTATTTTAAATTCTGCTGATGATAATAATGAATGAAAGTTGCCATTAATGCAACCAAACATCCACCTGCATCATTACTTCCCAAACCGAATAACTTTCCATCTTCAATATCAGCTTTAAATGGATCTCTGGTATATTGTTTATTTGGTTTTACTGTATCGTGATGCGAGTTTAAAAAAATGATTGGTTTTGATTCGTTGAAAAATTTATTCTTACACCAAATATTATTTAATAACCGAGTTGTTTCTATATTTCTTGATTGAAGAAAAATTTCAATTGCATCAGCCGTTTTATCTTCTTCTTTTGAAAAAGAAGGTATGGAAATTAATTGCTGTAACAGTTGCAATGCATCATAATATAATTTTTCAACTTGCATTATTGCGTTATTAAGGTTCCGATTGTTTTATCAGTTGTGTTTTGAATAAGATCATCAGCATGACCAATTAAAACTTCTTTTACACCGGCATCAATTGCTGCAAATGCATTATCAATTTTTGGAAGTATGCCCGCAAACAATTTTTGTTCATCAAGCAACTGTTTATATTTTTCTTTGTTGATAAAAGTTATTGCTGAATTATCGTCATCAACATTTTCAAGCACGCCTTTCTTTTCAAAACAATAAATCAAACGAATAGTATAAAATGTTGAAAGTGCAATGGCAAGTGAGGATGCAATCGTATCTGCATTTGTATTTAAAATATGCCCTTGTTCATCGTGAGTTAAAGACGCAAATATTGGAACAAAATCATTATCAATTAATACTTTTAAATTTTTAGCGTTGGGCTTTGAATTTTCAATATCTCCCACCCAACCAAAATCAATATCTTTCACTGCGCGTTTTTTTGCGGGAATAATATTCGCATCAGCGCCGGTTAAACCAATAGCATTACAGTTGAATGATTGTAATTGCACAACAATTTTTTTGTTGATTAATCCGCCATAAACCATCGTTACCAAATCAATTGTTGCGTTATCTGTAATTCTTCTGCCATTAATATATTTTGATTCTATGCCTAATTTATCGCCAATTGAAGTTGCAATTTTTCCACCTCCATGGACGAGGACTTTGAAAGAATTAATGGATGAAAAAGATTGAAGAAATGATTTCAACTTTTGTTCATCATCAATAATATTTCCACCAACTTTTATAACGAAAAGTCTATCCATAACAGGACTTAAGAATTTCACTAATTACAGCCTGCGCTGCCCACACACGATTAGCAGCTTGTTGTGTAACAATGCTGTGAGGGCTGTCTAAAACTTCATCGCTCAATTCAACATTTCTCCTAACCGGTAAGCAATGCATCACCTTTGCATTATTGGTTAGAGAGAGTTTACCTTCTGTCAACATCCAGCGCGGATCGTTCTCATATATCTTTCCGTAATCATTATAGGTGCTCCAATTTTTTACATATACAAAGTCTGCATCTTTCAATGCTTCATTCTGGTTATAAATTATGGTTGCACAATTTGTAAATTCTTCTTTCAGTTCATAATCTTCGGGATGTGTGATTACAAACGTTGCCTCATTCCATGCATTTATCCATTGCGCAAAACTATTGGCAACACATTGCGGCAAAGGCTTTACATGCGGCGCCCAGGTTAATACAATTTTTGGTTGACCGTTTACTGTTGACCGTTGACCGTTAAGAATTTCCTGAATTGTAATTAAATCTGTTAACGATTGCAAAGGATGCAATGTTGCGCTTTCTAAACTTATCACCGGAACGCCGCAATATTTTATAAACTGCGAAATGTATAATTCGCTGTAATCGTCTACGCGGTTTTTTAAAGAAGGAAATGTTCTGATACAAAGAATATCAAAATAACTTCCCAACACCGGCGCTGCATCTTTAATGTGTTCAACTGTGCTGCCACTCATTATAGCGCCTTCTTCAAATTCAAGTGCCCAGCCTTCTTTATCAACATTAAAAACAATTGCATCCATTCCAAGATTTGCAGCAGCAACCTGTGTGCTTAAGCGTGTACGCAGGCTTGGATTTAAAAACAATAATCCTATTCGCTTACCTGCGCCCAAAGTTTTATCCTGTAAAGGATTTGCTTTGTACATTAATGCTTTTTCAACTAAAGCATTAATGTTGCCTGCATCATGAACAGAAATAAATTGTTTCAATATTGTAGAATTTTGTAAACCTGTCAGGTTTATGTTTATTCAGCATTCACTTCAACACTTTTCATCTCTTCAACTGCTTCGCTTAGTGTATCTAAAAATTCATCAACTTGTTTACGCGTAATATTCAACGCCGGCAACAAACGAATAACATTTGGTTTTGCTTCACCGGTGAAGATGAAATAATCATTCAATAATTTTTTACGCAGATCTTTTATTTCATCAGGCACATTAAAGCCAACCATTAAACCTTTACCGCGAACGTTTTCAATGCCATCAATATTTTTTAGTTTGTTGATGAGATACATGCCGCGCTGTTTGCTCATCTCAATTAAATTATCTTTTTCAATTACTTCAAGAACAGCTAATGCAGCAGCACATGCAAGATGATTGCCGCCGAATGTTGTTCCCAACATGCCATGTTTTGCTTTAATATAAGGCGCAATTAAAATACCACCGGTTGGAAATCCATTGCCCATTCCTTTTGCCATTGTATAAATATCTGCGTTAACCCCGGCATAATCTGCAGCGAAAAATTTACCGCTGCGCCCATAACCACACTGCACTTCATCAGCAATAAATAACGCATTATGTTCATCACACAAAGTTCTTATCAGCTTTAAAAAACTTTCTGTTGCTACATTAATTCCACCAACACCTTGTATGGCTTCAACAATAACTACAGCTATTTCATTTCCGTTTGTTTTAAAATATTGAGTAAGCGCAGCTTCGTCATTAAAAGGAAGAAATTCTATGTTGTTTGTCTCATTTACCGGTGCAACAATTTTTTTATTATCAGTAGCAGCAACAGCCAGAGATGTTCTGCCATGAAATGCTTTTGTAAATGCAACAATTTTCTTTTTACCAGTGTGAAAAGATGCAAGTTTTAATGCATTCTCATTTGCTTCCGCTCCACTAT
>JBDUEO010000017.1:0-16752 GCA_040002335.1 Parafilimonas sp.
GAAACAAATAAAGATGCCAACATAATTGTAAGCGATGGCGATTTGCTTGATATAAAAACCAGTAATATTTCTTATGCCTTTATTCAAGGCCGGCAAATTAATCTCGACAATAAACAAAAACAATTGTACGAGCGTTATAAAACCAAATATGGAATAACAAAATAGAGTTATGAATTTTTGTTACAAGCTGCAGTAAGTTTACTCATCTTCGTTGTGTCACTCACTTGTACAGTTGATTTATATATCAGCAATATCACGCTTTATAAAAAAGGTTACAAAAATTTATTAATATTTTTTAATTAGCAATTACAACATTTGCTTTCATGCTTGTATGAATACTGCAATGATAAGCAACCGTGCCTGCTGTATTAAATATATGTGAGAAAGTTGCACCCGGCGCAATATTGCCACTGTCAAAACTTGCATCGTCTGCGGTTACTGTATGTGTTACTGCATCATTATTTGTCCATGTTACTGTTGTTGCCTTTGCAACACTTAATGAACTAACGGAAAATGCAAAGTTTTTTATTGAAACGGCATTACCTGCACCATTTCCGCCGCCGTTTCCATAACTACTTCCACTTTTACTGCACGCATAAAAACATGTAATTGCAAAAACAGTTAATAAACATAAAAACAAAGCAGGTTTCATAATTCTTTTCTTCATGATAAATATTTTGAATAATAAAACTGCTGTGTTGATTAAATGGTTGCCAAATAATTTTATAAAAAATCCCGGCACATTTATTACCAGGATTTTTATATCTTAAAAATGTTTTTAAATTATTAAACGATTTTTATACCCGTTAAATTTGTTTGGTAACAGTGGTATCAGAATGCCTTGTCCATTTAGAAAGTATTGTTGCGTTGTACATAAGTTGTAAAATACCATTCTTGATTTCATAGCGGTTTGTTCTTAGCAGGTTATCAAAAAATGCTTTTTCATTGTAACCGGGGCAAGCCATTTTTGTTGACATGATATTTTTATTAAAGGCTAATCCATTTTGTTTTATCATAAAAGTTCCAGCCATTGCATTGCAACCAGTATTGCCGGAAAACCTGTTTGCTTTTAAATCAAAACTTATTTCAGGAATTTTGCCTGCAGCAGTATCTGACGATAATACCGGCATTAATTTCCATTTGCCTTCAATTGTTGTTGTGTCCGCTATCGTAGCCGTATTTAAAGATGAATCTTTTTCAGATGCAGATGTTGGCATTGTATTTCTACATGCAAATATTGAAACCAGCAGGCTTACGAAAATTAAATGTTTCATATAAAAAACAGCTCAATTTTCAAGCCATACAAAAACTTTCGGAACAAAAAAAATCTGTTAATGCAGTGCTATTTGCCGATTCTTTTTAAAAGGCGCTTTACGCGTATTGATAATTCCCCGGGTTTTACGGGCTTTGTTAAAAAATCATCTGCGCCTAAATTAAAGGCTTCAAGAACCGTGTCTTCTTCATCTACTGCAGACAAAACAATTACAGGAATTTCGGTGTGTTGGGTGCGTATAACATTTATAAATTCAAGCCCCGATGTAAACGGCATCATGATATCTGTGATTACAAGATCAGGAATATCTTTTTCAAAAAGTTGCATGGCTTCACGGCCATTGTTGGCAGTTGTAACGTTAAAACCTTCCTGTTTAAGCTGATGC
The DNA here is from genome assembly GCA_040002335.1 of Parafilimonas sp. Classification (GTDB taxonomy): domain Bacteria; phylum Bacteroidota; class Bacteroidia; order Chitinophagales; family Chitinophagaceae; genus Parafilimonas. The sequence continues at coordinate 1,659 of JBDUEO010000017.1, forward strand.
GTTATTGATGCAAGCATGATTGCATCATCTTCTGCAACAAGTATTTTCATTGTAGTTATAATTTAATGTGTGGTACGGTAATTAGTGTGAAAATAATAATTTAAAATCAAAAACATAAGTTTAACCTGTTTTCTTATAACTGAATTTTATGCCAATTTATTTTGCGTTATTTTAACCGCTTGTGTACATTGAATTCGTTTATTTTTGCCCGCATCATAAAAACTGATTAATCTTAGCCTGCAAACAGCGGGTTATTAAACCAAAAATCGCTATTACATTTAAATAATGCATCAAATGAAAAAACATCTCCTGTTGCTTGTTTTTATAACTGCTTCTGTTATTGCAAAGTCGCAGGTTGATTCCATTTATAATCCTGCCCCGGCCAAACCTTCCAAAGATTGGTCGAAGCTTGATTTAAGTACAAGAGCCAACGATCATTTTTTAATTCAATATGGTGTTGATGCATGGCCAAATGTACCCGACAGCGTAAACACATCTGGCTTTTCAAGGCATTTTAATGCTTATATTATGTTAGATAAGCCTTTTCAGTCAAGTCCGCATTTCAGTATTGGGCTTGGAATTGGGTTTGGAACAAACAGCATATTTTTTTCAAACACGTATATAGATCTCAAATCCATTACAACAACACTGCCTTTTACAAACGTTACATCGGCAGATCATTTTGATAAATTTAAACTGTCAACCAGCTTTCTTGAAGTGCCGTTGGAATTGCGTTTTTCAGGCAATCCTGCACAGCCGGATAAAGGTTTAAAAGCAGCAATTGGCCTTAAAGGTGGTTTGCTGCTTACTGCGCATACAAAAGGCAAGAATTTTATTGATTCAAGCGGTAATTCGCTTTACGACAGAAATTATATTCAAAAAGAATCTGATAAAAGATTTATTAATTCCACACGCGTAGCTGTTACAGGCCGTATTGGTCTTGGCCATATTTCATTAGATGCATCTTACCAGGTAACAGAATTTTTGAAAACCGGCGTTGGCCCATCCATTCATCCGATTGCTATTGGGTTAACTTTAAGTGGTCTTTAATTTGCATACTGATATTCTCTATCATTTTAAAAATCAGTATACCATTTGATTGATATAAAACAACAGATAAACGCTGAGGAAAATGCCCTGCTTGTTGGTGTGGTGCAAAAAAATCAAACAGAGCAGGAAGTACTCGAAAACCTTGATGAGCTTGCTTTTCTTGCAGAAACAGCAGGCGCTGTTACTATTAAAAAATTTACCCAGAAACTACCACAGCCAGACAGTAAAACATTTATAGGAAAAGGCAAGCTGCAAGAAATTGCATCTTACCTTAAAACACATCCTGCCAATATTATAATTTTTGATGATGAACTAAGCGGATCGCAGATAACCAATATTGAAAAAGTTACTGATGTAAAAACTATTGACCGCAGCGATCTTATTCTTGACATATTCGCCCGCCGTGCTAAAACAGCAAGAGCAAAAGCACAGGTTGAGCTGGCGCAATATCAATATATACTTCCGCGCCTGCGCGGCATGTGGAAGCATTTGGAAAGGCTTGGTGGCGGAATTGGAACTAGAGGCCCGGGCGAAACGGAAATTGAAACCGACAGGCGCATTGTAAGAGATAAAATTACTTTGCTGCGCAAACGGCTGCAGGAAATTGATAAGCAAGCTTTCACGCAAAGAAAAGAGCGCGGTGAATTTATTCGTGTTTCGCTTGTTGGCTATACCAATGTTGGTAAAAGCACCATCATGAACCTATTAAGCAAAAGCGATGTTTTTGCTGAAAATAAATTATTTGCCACACTTGATACCACAACCCGTAAAGTGGTGTTTGAAAATATTCCTTTTCTTTTAAGCGATACAGTTGGGTTTATACGTAAGCTTCCACATCATTTAATAGAAAGTTTTAAAAGTACCTTAGATGAAGTGCGCGAAGCAGATTTATTGTTGCATGTGGTAGATATTTCGCATCCGAAATATGAAGATCAAATGGCAACAGTAAATAAAACCTTACAAGAAATTACGGCTGTTGATAAACCTGTTATAACAGTGTTTAATAAAATTGATGTGTACGAAAAAAATATGTTTGATGAATGGCTGGATGCAACAACCAAACATGAAATTTTTCGTCAATTGGAAGAAAGGTGGCAAAAAGCAACAAACAATAATGCTGTTTTTGTTTCCGCAATTAAAAAAACAAATATTGATGTATTGCGCGATCGCATGGTGCAGGAGGTAAAAACTTTATATAAAAAGCGCTATCCGTACAGAACAGAATATTTGTTTTAACAAGGCTTTTAAAAAATCAGTTGGTCAAAATATAAAAACGTTTATTTTTGCTGCCCCTAACAAAAAATATTCCTCGATAGCTCAGTTGGTTAGAGCATCTGACTGTTAATCAGAGGGTCGCTGGTTCGAGTCCAGCTCGAGGAGCTAAAGAGCCGCAATTGCTGCGGCTCTTTTTATTTTGTTTACGTCAATAATAATCAGGTTGCATAGTTATTGCACACCTTCATTATTGTGTAAATTTTATTTCCTGATGGCGCATCGCAATTTACTTTTTCACCCTGCTTAAATCCTATTAAAGCAACACCAATAGGTGCAAAAACAGATACCATTTTTTCGTGTATATTGGCTTTTTCAGGTACAACCAAAACCAGTTCTATTACCTTGTGCCGCTTTTCTTCTTTTATTGTTACTCTTGAATTTAGCCTTACAATATCCAGCGGCAGTTCATCCTTTTTTACAATAGTTGCCTTATTTATTTCTTTAAGTAATAAAGTTGCATTTTCCCTGTCAAACGACACAATAGGTTTCAGGTAATTGTTTAGTGTTTCAAAATCTTCAAGCGCTATTACAAGATTATTATTTGATGTTTTCATGTTATTTTATTTTAAATTTTTGCATTTTAGTAAGCAACGGCGTTGCTATTTTTAATATTAGATTTTAAAATAACCCTCTTTACTTTTTATTTGCTGTGGCAATAATTTTGAAACGATTGTTTGCCATTTTTTTGCTTTTACTTCCAGCAGTTGCGCATCTTCAGGCGCATCATGTTTATAATTATAAATTGAAAGCGAAACTGGCCCCTTATTTGAGCGCAGGTTTAAAAAGATATTTTTTAAAAACCTGTTTAGCTTTTTTGTTTTAAGCGCACCTGGCGTAATATTATTATACTCCTTTGTTATTGAACATCCATTTAAATTATCCAGGTCAATAATTAAACAGTCCGATGTTAACAGCTGTTTTTTTATAAATAAAAGATTTTTTTTACAGGCATCTAACGCTATCACGCAACTGCGTGTTTCATCTTTTATCGAAAAGGTAGAAAGTTTATTTTCGTTATTATTTTTTATTGGAAACAAGCTGTTATTATTGGCGGCAGCATGATTATTTGATTGCACTGATATTGGTTTCATAAACGTTTTTTAATTAGTTGATCAATCTATTAAAATTTGTAAGAGATAACTGTGGACGTAAAAGGGAATGCATTATTCAAACCTGGTAAATAGTAGCCGCACAATTTATTATGGTTTAATGCTGATAGAAACAATAATTTATTTCTTTGTAGCAAATACGATAAAGATAATTTACTGGAACGGCACCTTAATCAGGCGTTAACCGCGTTACCGAAAGCTTTGAAGGAAGAATAATAATACATTTTTGAATTGAAGGGAAGAAATTCTGTAAATGAACAGGTATAGCAATCGTGCATATTAAATACAGGCAGGTATTTAAAGATTGTTGAAGTATTAATATAATAAGATATACCTGTCATAATTAGCAACTAAAGATACTTGTCTAAAACCAATAGAATGGTTAAAGTTGCCCGCAACTCTGATACGAAAAATTCATCAAAAAATAATAACTGACTAAAAACTCATTTATTAAATCATTCCTGTATATTTTTGCACATATATATAGGGAAAATGTTTTCAAAAAAATGCGAGTATGCAATCCGGGCACTTATTTTTATCGCCAAAAAAACTAAAAAGGAAGGTGTAAGAACGGGCGTTAAAGAAATAGCAAAAGGTATTGATGCACCTGAGCAATTTGTGGCTAAGATTTTACATGAATTAACAACGCACCATCTCGTTCAGTCTTTAAAAGGGCCAACAGGGGGTTTTTATCTTGATAAAAAATCTTTTAATACTTCGCTTGCATCTGTAGTGCAGTTGATTGATGGTGATGACTTATTTACAGGTTGTGCTTTAGGGCTTTTAAATTGTTCTGAAAAAAAACCTTGCCCCATACATAATGAATTTAAAAAGATTCGCAAAAGTATTTATGATTTATTGCAGCACTCAAGACTGGGCAATTTGCAGGAACAACTTGAATATAAAATGGCTTATTTAAAGCAATAATTAGTTGAAAAATGGCAAATGAAAAACATGATATAGAAAGTGTAAACGACATAAAGTTATTGGTAAATACTTTTTACGATAAAGTAAGAAATGATAATTTACTATCGCCCGTTTTTAATGAACGTATCAAAGATAAATGGCCGCAACATTTGGAAAAAATGTACACCTTTTGGGAAACTGTTTTATTAGAAAAACGCACTTACTTTGGCAGGCCCTTTCCGCCTCATGCAAATTTGCCTGTACAACATATTCATTTTGAAAAATGGCTTCAATTATTCAGTACAACAATTGCCGAATTATTTAATGGAGAAAAAGCAAACGAAGCAAAATGGCGTGCTAATAAAATGGCTGAAATGTTTGAAGTGAAAATAGATTACTACAAAAAACAGACAATTAAACCTTTATTATAATGGTATTACAATTTGTTACAATAGCTGTGGCTTTTGTATGGGCCGGTTGTATTATGGCAATAAGTTTTATGGAGGCATGGTTAAAATTTCGCGCACCGGGTGTTAGCACGCCAATTGGTTTAGGAATTGGTAAATTAATATTTAATGCACTTAATAAAATGGAATGGGTATTTGCAGCCATTATTTTGGTTTGTTGTATAATTGGTGCTGCAATAAATGTGACTGTTACAATATGGTTTGTAATTAGTGGCTGTATATTATTGGTGCAAACAATTTGGTTGCTGCCTGCATTAGAAGTAAGAGCTTCGTCAATAATTAATGGAAAAACGCCATCACCCTCAACTTTACATTGGTATTTTGTTGGTGCTGAATTCTTAAAAATACTAACCTTAATTATACTCGGCTGGAACTTATTCATTATAGCTGTGTAAGCGGAATATTTTATGAATATGATTCAACGTTTATAACACTGGTATAAACATTGGTATTAGTTTTTAAAGAAGTTATATTTTCTGTTGAACAATTAAAAACTTTATGGAAATTAAACCCGTTAAAAGAAGCAAGTATATCATCAGGCTTTCGAAAGATCATCACTTTACTTTATTATTTTGCTGGAAAATAAGAACAGGACTAAAGTTTAATATTGAATCCGAACGTATAAAAAATTACGTGCAATATTTCTGGCAAAAACACATGTATCCTCATTTTATAGAAGAGGAAACAATTCTTTTTGTTTTACCGACCGATGAAATGATACAAAAAGCCGTACGTGAGCATAAACAAATAGCAGAACAGGTAGATATTATTTTAACCTCAACTAAAAATGCGCCTGATTTATTTGTAAAGCTTGCAAATGATACAGAGCAGCATGTGCGGTACGAAGAAAGACAATTGTTTCCACACCTGGAAGCAACATTAACGGTTGAAACATTAGAAAAGATTGAACGCCAGTTATCTGAAAAATATCATCCTGCAGCAACAGATGATTATAGCGATGAATTCTGGATAAAACCAAAACAGTAACATGCTTACTGAAAAAAAACCAATACACTTTACAGCGTTTTGGCAAGGTGAAAAATATGAACTGCAAACCTACGAGTATGAATATCGTAACCTGATGATTTTATTGTATGATAAAATTTTTATTGAAGGTTTTGGAGAATGCAAAGGAATGGGCAGATGTGGCACTTGTATTATTAAAATTAACCAGTCAACACAAATTGTAACAACACTAAACAAAAATGAGCAAACTACATTGCGTAAAGCAGGCGTAACTGAAGATAATCTTCATCTTTCCTGCCAGGTAATGGTTGATAAGAATCTTGAAAATATAAGCTTAGAAATTATTGGTTCGGAATGATAATATTGAATGATAGCATTGCAAACAAATAATCACATTTAGGTTATATAGTTTATAAAAAACGGTGTGCTATTAAAGGCAGCTAACAAGTTGTTTATGCTAAGGAATCAATTTATAATGTAGCTTTTTCATATTGTATTTCCGAAACTTTAGCCATAACAGGAGTTGCAACAAAATCGCTTTTAATTGATAGTGAGTGCACTTTGCCTGCAGGAATTATGATTTGATCGTCAGTTTTAATAACAGCTTCACCATGTCGCACTCTATGCGGGCCACCGCATTATTACTTTAATTGATTTTTTAAAACAAAGAGATGGCTTAGCAAATGAAGTATATAAAGTTGCACTTACACGACAGCAAATTGCAGACCTTACCGGTTTGCGCGTAGAAACAATTATACACGCTATATATCTTTTGGTAAAAAAGTAGCTAATTAAAAAAGGAAGAAAGATTTACAGGGCTTAAATTGTTTTGACGAAATGCACCCTGTAAATTTTTCATTTTAATTTTATTATAAACTGCTTTCAATTGTATAAATTGATAATACTTCCGCATCGCTTAATGCCGTATTATAAAAGCGTACATCATCTAAAGAACCAATAAAATAATCGCCGCTGTAAAACGCATATTCGCTGTTTGGATCAGTGAGATTATACACATCTTTCGGCAACTCATTTCCAATAGCAAGATTTACCGGCGCATCAAGCGTAAGCGGTGTGCCGTCAACAGCAACTGTTTTCACCAGCGCACCATTAATATAAAACTTCATGGTGCCGTTTGTATAACTTACTGCTGCATGTGTCCATGTTTCATCAGGAATAACGCCGGGATTGTCATCTACATCATGGTAACCTGCATCAGTATGTACCGTTAAAAACAAAAAGCTGTTGCATTGTAATTGAAATTTATAACCATTCCACCTGTTCAGCGAAAAGAAATAATTATTACAGTTTGTGCCATGTCTTTTCATCCAAAGGCTTATTGTAAAACTTTGCGGATTTAATGATGCATCATACGGCACTTCAACTGTTGCGCCATTAGCAAAATCATAAGCCATATTTGGCCTTCCAAAACGGTCTGGTACAAGCTTGGGTAATGTGCCGCCATCTGTTGCCGTTGCTGCACTTGAGCCAACCCAACCGGTTTTTAAAGCACCATTACGTCCGTTGCCTGATGAATCGTTTGCATTGCCATTAAACTTCCAGAATGCCATAAGATTGGCAACAGAAACTTCCTGTATTAAATGTGAACTAAAAGTAGATACAGCTCTTTGCAGGTTTGATGTAGCATTGTCAACCTGTTGTTGTGTGTAACTATCGCTGCCAGTAATTTGCATCGCTAATTGTGCGGTTGAATCGAGTGCTTCTTTTGCACCCACTCCGTATTCACCAGGCTTAGTGCCTTCAGCAGTTGTACTTAAAATTGAATTTACAGAATCAATTAAACTGTTTAAAGCTGTTTTATTTGTTATGTAAGTGCTGTTGCTGTCATTATTTTTTTTGCATGATGGCAGTGCAATTAAAACTGCAGCAAGCATTATAAAAAATGGTAAGATTATATTTTGTTTACGCATGGCTGTATTATTTCAATGATAAAATATAGTTTATAATTTATGATTTGTATCTCTTTCGCTTTGCGGAATGGGAAAGAATTTATCTGCATCATAATTAAAGTTAGGAACATCTTTCATAGCATCACTTGCATAGGCGCTTCCATAACGGATAACATCAAAAAAGCGATGAAATTCCAATGCCAGTTCAGATCTTCTTTCTTTTCTTATATCATCGCGCAACTGAGATTGATCCGTTGTTGTAATATCCGGCAACAAACCATCAGGTACCGTTCCATAGCCAGATAATGTATTATCATACAAATAAGATTCTCTTGCCCTTTTACGCACCTTGTTTAACGGTACTAATGCATCGGTACTTTTACCTTCTTCATTTAATGCTTCTGCTTCAATCAGCAACACATCAGAAAAACGTATAGCTTCATAATTTAAATTGCCATCGCCTTTAATAGAAGTGGGTATTTCTGAAAGTGGCTGAATTTGTTTTTTACTGATGTAGCCCGTTGTTGACCATGCATCCTCATAAGTTGTATCATAATAATTTGGCGCATCTGTACCTGACATTGTGTATCCAAATCGCGGATCTAAAACACCATCAGGAGATTTTTCAAAATTATCAATAAGGCTTTCTGTTGGATAAAAAAAGCCATAACCATTTAACGAGCGCGGCGCAAACCACTGGTTTAAATTGTTGCCTTGAAAAGGGCTTGTGCCTGTTTGTTGCCACACAGAAAAAATTGCTTCAGGATTATCTTTTTTACTGGCATTGAAATTATCAGTGAAGAGATTATCCAAACTATAAATTCCCAATGCTTCTACCTGTTGCGCTGTTGTTGCTGCAGAATCCCATTTCTGCTGAAACAAATATGTTTTTGCAAGTAATGCTAATGCGGCACCTTTTGTTACGCGCCCATTATCAGCGCCAGACCAGCTTGTTGGCAAAGCAGCCGCAGCATCATTCAAATCACTTTCAATTTGCAGATAGATTTGCGCTTGCGGAATAGCCGGGCTCTGTACTTCTTCAGGGCTTTCAACTTTTAAGTGCAACGGAATATTGCCATAGCAATTGGTGAGAATAAAATAATAATAAGCGCGTAAAAACTTTACCTGTGCAATGCTTGAAGTTTTAACTGCATCTGAAACGGCGGTGTTATCATCCGGCAAGCCATCAACAACCACATTGCATTTAAACACGCCATCATAATATCTTTTCCAAACTGCTTCTACTGCAGAATTGGATGGAAGAATATTGAACTGATCAATGTTTTCAAAATCTGCCTGGTCGCCGGGATTGCCACCTTTTATTGCATCATCAGACGCCACATCACCCAATACCCAAATAGCATTTGATGATGCATCTGTAAATAATAAAGGCACGTACGCAGTATTCACGGCCGTTTGTGTATTAGCATCTGATGTAAAAAAAGCAGATGCCTCGTAGTTGCCAAGAATATTCTGGTCAAGAAATTTTTTGCAACTTGTTTGCGCCGTTGCAATAATTAAAACCGGTATAAAAAATTTATAGAATTTCATAATGCTTAATTTCATTTTTTAAAAATTTACGTTAACGCCAAAAGTATAAGTACGGGCTTCAGGATAAGTACCCCAATCAATGCCGGTAGCTTTATCGCCATCACCCAAAGCATTATTGCTTATATACATTTCCGGGTCAAGGCCTTTATATTCTGTTATGGTGAAAAGATTTTGAGCGCTTATATAAAAACGTATGCCTGAAATATTTAAATGCTTTAATAAATCTTTTGGAATAGTATAACCTAACTGCACATTCTTTAAACGTACATAAGAACCATCATCAAGAAAACGCGTTGAAGGCATTTTATTATTGGTGGCGCCGTTCCATGATAATCTTGGTAACGTATTAGATGTTCCTTCGCCATGCCAGCTATTTTCAGCAACATTTTCAGTAATATTAAAAGCACGGTAAAAACCTTCAATATCAGTAAAAACCTGGTCGTAAATTTTGTTGCCGTAAACGCCCTGGAAAAATAAATTCAGATCAAAGTTTGCATACGTTATATCACCGGTTAAGCCATACGTAAATTTTGGAATGGGGCTGCCGGCGTAAGTTCTGTCGTAATTATCAATCACACCATCAGGCTTTCCATCCGGGCCGCTGATATCTTTATAAGCAACATCGCCAGCCTGCACATTTGGCCCCTGGTAAGCATGTGTAAATACATCTTTTGATGTTTGAAAAATGCCTTCATCCTGCAGCAAATAAAATTCACCGATTGATTGGCCAACGGTTGTAAGTGTTGCGTAATAGTTGTTGTCAATTCTGCCTGCAGGAATAGGGCTGTTATCAATTAATGAAAGCACTTTGTTGTGCAGCAACGCAAAATTTCCGGTTATGGAATAACCAAGTTTTGAATGGCCACCGCTGTTATATGTTGCCTGTAATTCAAGCCCTGTATTTTCTACTTCACCGGCATTTTCCTGCGGCGGGCTTACGCTGCCTGCACTGCTTGGCAATGGAATACCAAACAGCAGGTTGCTTGTTTTCTTTATGTAATAATCTGCTGTAAACTGAAACCTGTTTTGAAATAAACCAACATCTAAACCAACATCTGTTTGTGTGCTTGTTTCCCAAATTACGTTTGGATTACCTTCAGATGTAATGGTATAACCTTGTGTTGGCGTTCCATTAAACGGATAATAAAATCCACCCGAAACAATGGATGCATAAGCATGATTTGGAATTTCCTGGTTGCCTAATTGCCCAATGCTTGCACGTATTTTTAAAAGGGAAATCTGGTTGATGTTTTTCAGAAAATTTTCCTGGTCGAGGCGCCAGCCAACAGAACCGGAATAAAAATTTCCATACCTGTTATCCGGGTCTAATCTTGATGAGCCATCTCTGCGAAAATTAAAGCTTGCGAGATATTTATCTTTATAACTATAATTCGCTCTTCCAAAAAGTGAGAACAGCGCCCAATGATCTTCATTTCCACCATTTAATTGTGTACCCAAACCATCATCTAAATATTGAAAAGTAGGAGACTGGTTTACAAAGTTTGTTCTTGATGCAGATATTTGTTTAATGTCATCCTTTATAGCTTCTGAACCAACCAGTAAATTAATGGTATGATCGCCTGCGAAAATATCATACGTAGCCGTGTTTGTAAAATTGTAATTTAAATGTGTAACGCTTGATTGTGCAAGGCTGTTTGGAGAATTGATGAACCTGTCAACACCCCATGTTGGAAAGAATTGTTTGTAATTCTGCAATACAAGGTTACCGCCGATGTCAGATTTTATTTTCAGGTTTTTTATAGGATCAAGTTCAAGAAATGCATCACCTAAAACTGAATAATTGTACAAGTTATTATCCGTGTTATCTGCAAGGCCAACAGGGTTTAATCCATCACCAAAAAACTGCGATTGTTGTGGCAGATCAACCAGCACGCCATCTTTATTATACACCGGCGTTGCAGGTGTTCTGAATAAAGCATAACGAACAACACTTGCACCTGGGTTTCCGTTTCCATAACCATCGCCCGATGTTCCTACCTGCCGTTGTTTGGAGTAAGAAAAATTAAGGTTCGTTCCAACTTTAAACAATTTAGAAAGACTTGAATTTACTGCTGTGCGAATATTGAAACGATCGTAAGATGAGTTATCTATTAAACCATCCTGGCTAAAATAATTTGCTGAAACTATGTATTGCGAGTTTTCATTTCCACCGCTGATGCTTAACTGTAAATTATTTATCGGTGCAGGATTCAGCACTTCTTTCAGCCAGTTAACGTTGGGCAAAGTATCGAGCATACCTGTTGGAATTTGTTCACGCCCGTCGTTTGCAGCAGCAATATTATAAGCTGTAACATATTGCTGCGTATTTGCCATTTTAATTAAATGCCCCGGTGTTTGCATGCCGGTATAAGCACTTAAATTCACCCTTGTTTTACCAGACCTGCCGTGTTTTGTTGTGATGATGACCACACCATTTGCAGCTCTTGCACCATATATTGCCGCAGATGATGCATCTTTTAAAATGTTGATGCTTTCAATATCGTTTGGAGAAATTTCGTTGATGGCATCTGTTGTTGGAACGCCATCAATTACATACAAAGGATTATTGCTGTTAATCGTTCCAATACCTCTTATTCTTACAGCAATGGCATCACCCGGCGCGCCACTTTGCGCAGTAACCGCAACGCCGGCAGCTTTACCCTGCATAATTTGATCAACGCCGCCAACAGGAATATCATTAATATCTTTATTACTAATAACAGAAACTGCGCCTGTCAAATCTTTTTTCTTTTGGCTTGAATAACCAACCACTATTACATCATTTAAACCGGAAACAACTTCAGTTAAACTTATTTGTAATACATTTTGACCTGCAACGGGAACTGATTTTGGTTGATAACCGATAGAAGAAATATCAAGTACTGCATTTTCATCTGGTACTGTAATTTGAAAGTGTCCGAAGCCATCGGTTACTGTTCCTTTTTTTGTTCCCTGAACAATTATAGAAACACCCGCAAGTGGTTGCCCTGCCTGGTTTGTAACAGTTCCACTCACTGTTTTGTCAATAACATTTACTGACGTTTTCATTTCAGCCGTATCATTATTTTTTGTGTTGGTTTCATGATACAATAATATTTTATCATCAATAGTTTTGTAATCAATTCCTATTGGAACAAAAAATTGATCAAGCAAATCTTTTAATGTTTTATCATCAACAGAAAAACTGATTTTCCTGTTGGCATCAATTGTGGTGGAGCTGTAAATAAACTTTGCTTCGGTTAATTGCTGCAACTGCATAATAACTTTTTTTATTTCTGTGTTTTGTACAGTTACCGTAACATGTTTGTTTAAAACATCCTGCGCCGAAGCTTTGTTTGCATAGCTTACCGATATAAATGCTATGCAACATATTAATTGTGTACATGCAAATTTCATGGCAGTTTGCATAAGAGCAACAGATCGTTTTTTATTCATAGTTAATCGTTTTTTTATGTCTTTTTTAGTTGCAGCCTTTTCCATTTATTACGATGCTTGTTCCACGTACTTCGTAATTCGCCTGTATTGCCTGGCAAAGCAAATCAAGCTTATTGTATAATGATTGTTCTGTAATATCGCCGGTAAAAAAGCATTGGTTTATTTTATCATTCTCTACTATTATTTGTATGTTATATTGCTGCTGCAGATCATTTAAAACTTTTGAAACCATTGCATCATCATACAAAAATTTTATAGCAGTTGCTTTTTTATTATCAACAATAACGGGAACCGGATTTTCAACAAGCGCAGTAATAAACTGGTGATTGCTGGTATAGTAAGTTACTTTTTGATTTGGTGTAATAACAACGCCATTTGTTTTTTCATGTTGTTTGTTGTTATGATCATTTTCATATACAGCAACCCTTCCTGTTAATACATCAACTTCAATTTTATTATCAACCTTTTTAATAATGAAACTGGTACCTAATACCTGCGTTACAATATTATCATCGTACACATAAAAAGGACGCTCTGCATTTTTTGAAACTTTAAAATAAGCCACGCCATCTAAGAAAACTTCGCGTTTATCTGCGGCAAACTTTTTTGGAAAAGCGATGGTTGCTCCTGGTTGTAATGATATTAAACTGCCATCTTCCAGCACTACTTTTTTAGCAGCGGATGTTGTATTTTTTATATAATTAAGCCCTTTTGATTCCGTTGCTTTTACAAAGCTATTTGCTTCTTTATTAGCTGGTAAAGAATAATAAATACCAAAACCAATAATGCCGATTAAAATAGCAGCGGCAGCAATTTTTGTGAGTGAAAAAAAATGAATTTTTTTTATGGACGATCTTTTTTGGTCGCTTATATTTTTCTGAATTTTTTTCCAAAGCTTTTCTTCAATGCCATTCATCTCTGCTTCGGTTACCGGCAGCAATGAATGATCGTCAAGTAATTGATACCATTTATCAATCAACTGCTTTTCTTCAGCAGAACATTTGCCATCAACATATCTTTTCAAAAGCTGGTGAAAAGCTTGCCGGTTCATATTTTAATAAAATAGAAAGATGAGATTACGCTTTGGTGGCTTCAAAAATTGCATGATGGCATAATCGTAATGTTGTATAGTCAACCAAAGAAAAGAATACCCTAAATTTTTTTGAATTTTTAGAAATTATTTAAAAATGATTTCTTTATAGAACCACAATGACACTGAGTAAACAAAGAAGCACGAAGCACCTATTGAATTGCATGAAAACGCTTAAGATAAAGCATGAATCTTCGTGGTTCAAAAAATATTGATGGTAAGGCAAATTTGTTTTTAAACAGCGTTTTAGCAGAAGAAATTTTGCGAAACTTAATTGAATATAGATATGCTGATAAAAGTAATTAAAACAGTAATAATTTCTTTTAAATAAACACGCAGTTGCTTTAATGATTTTGTAATGTGGTATTCAACTGCTTTTTCAGAAAGCTGCAGGTTTTCAGAAATTTCTTTTACGGTATAATTTTCTTTACGGCTAAGGTTAAAAATGAGCTGAGTTTTTTCGGATAAACTATGCATCGCTTTATCAATAATAATATTCAGTTCATTCAACAATAGTTTTGTTGCAGATGTGTCGGTTGCCAACGATTCATCTTTTATATTTCTCAGGTATTTTTCTTTTACAAGCAGTGATTTATAATAGTTGATCACCTGGTATTTAATAGAAGTTTGTAAATAGTTTTCAAGATGCAGAATAGATGAAACAGTTCTTTTCTCCCACAGTTTTACAAATATATTTTGCACGATTTCTTCTGCAATTTCATGCAGGTGCAGTTTGCTGTAAGCCGTTTTATATAATTGATGCCAATATCTTTTGTAAATTTCTTTAAATGCTTCTTCATCGTCTGTTTTCAACAATTTCATAAGCACCTCATCGCTAAGCGTACGGTATTCCATAATGGGGCTATTTTCAGATCGGAAAAAATTATCGCGGTAGTAAAGATGGTAATTTACACTTAATAATGCGCATCAATTTTTATAATTGAGAAGATACGAAAACGCCTGCATGAACATGAATTAAGTGAAAAATATATTTTAAACAATTCAGTTTTTAATTATAAAATGATAGCTTCCGGAACCCAACTCCAGCTTTACATAACCATCTTCCATTCCTGAAAATTTTATTTCTTTTACTGATGATAATGGCTGGTTATTTTCTGTTATTAATGATGCATCTTTTGCCGGAATAAAAACAGTTGCTGTTGTGTTTACAGGAATTTCAACATTCATCATCAATGTATCTCCATCTGTTTTCCATTCGTTACTTAGTTTTCCATAATACGTTTGAAGGCTTGCCGCAACATTTGTAAATCCGCCGCCAATATGCGGTTGAATCTTTATGTGCTTATATCCAACGCCATCTTCATACGTATCAAG
>JBDUEO010000018.1:0-16499 GCA_040002335.1 Parafilimonas sp.
ACGGAAGCAGACAAAATAGAGATTTATAAAAATAATCTTAATTTTTTCGAGCTTGGAATTTTGCGTCGTATAGTAGAAGAAGCAGGAGGCGTAAAAAAACGAATAGAAGTTATAACCACTGCCTCAATGATTCCGTATCCTGTTGGTGAAAATTACCTGGATGCTTTTGGTAAAATAGGCTGCGTAAATGTTGGGTTGATGCACATACGCACCCGCGAAGACCTGCTGCAGCAAGACTATCTGGAAAGAATAAAAAAATGTGATTGTGTAATGATGAGTGGTGGCAACCAGATGCGCCTTACAGCCACGCTCGGCGGTACTACTTTCTTAAAAACTTTGCGCGAAAGATATTGGGAAGAACGTATTGTAATTGCGGGTACATCTGCGGGCGCAATGGCAATGAGTAATACAATGATTTATGAAGGCAACGCTTTTAGGGCGCACTTAAAAGGTGAAGTAAAAATAACTACAGGATTGCGCCTGATTGATAATATCATCATTGATTCTCATTTTGAAAAACGCGGCAGGTTTGTTCGCCTGGCACAAGCTGTTGCCGGTAACCCAACCTGCATTGGTATTGGCTTAGGCGAAGACACAGGAATGATAATTACTGAAGGCAATAAAATGGAAGCTATTGGCAGCGGATTGATTGTGATTATTGATGGCCACGAAGTAATGCACACCAATATTGCTGATATACCGGAAGGCAACCCAATGAGTATTGAAAACCTGCGCGTTCATTTTTGTGCACGCGGCAATGGATTTATAATTGATGAAAGAAAATTTGTTGAGAAAATGGGAAAAGAAAATACCCCGTTTATGACCGACGTAGTGTAAACAAACCCTGGCACTATGAGCATCACCACCGGTCTTATCTGGATCTTTATTTTTGTTGGTGCAATGTGTTTAATTCTTTTATTAAAAGACAAAAAACCTTCTATAAAAAAAGTAATTTTTTTTGGTGATTCTATAACTGAATATGGCAGCAATTCCAAAGGTTATATTCATGTAATGATGCAAATAATGCATCAGCAAGCCATACAAAATTATCAATTTATAAATGCAGGTGTAAGCGGTGATAAAGTTGCTGATCTTTTGTTAAGAATACAGGATGATGTGATAAACAAAATGCCGGATATTGTTGTGCTTTGGATTGGCGTGAACGATGTATGGCACACAAACAATTTATTTGCCGCTTCTGATACAACCGAATTTGAAAAAAATTATACGGCAATTGTTGAAAAACTACTTGCCGGTAGAATCAGGCTACTGCTTGTAACGCCTGCTTTAATAGGAGAGAAAAACGATAATTCAAATGCGCTTGATAACGATTTACAAAATCATTGCGAAGTAATAAGAGCGGTTGCGGATAAATTTAAATTGCTGCTTTGCGATATGCAGGTTTTGTTTCACTCGTATGAATTAAGAAACAATAAAACCAACGCAATTAAAGGAATACTTACTGAGGATGGTGTTCATTTAAATGACAAAGGAAACTGGCTTGCTGCGAATGAAATTTTGAAAATATTGACAACAATGTAGCTATACTTTTGCATTCACCGCTGCTTAAAAGAAGGATGAAACCTGTTTAATGTTTCTCTTAAAAAATCCCTGTCTAAATGCGTGTAAATTTCAGTTGTAGTAATGCTTTCATGACCAAGCATTGTTTGTACCGCACGCAAGTCTGCGCCGCCTTCCACCAAATGCGTTGCAAAAGAATGGCGAAACGTATGCGGCGAAATATTTTTAGTGATGCCCGCTTTTTTTGCAAGATCTTTTATAATGTAAAATATCATAACACGCGATAAACTTTTTCCAAACTTGCTTAAGAATAAAATGTCTTCAAAGTTTTTTTGTGGTGAAACATGAACGCGAATATTTTCTTTATAAATTTTAATGTGTTTAATAGCATCGCTGCCAATTGGTACCAATCTTTCTTTATCGCCTTTTCCAATTACACGAATAAAACCAATATCAAGATACAGGCAACTGATCTTTAAATTCACCGTTTCGCTAACCCGTAAACCGCAACTATACATGGTTTCCAAAATCGCTTTGTTGCGTGTTCCATCAGGTGTGCTTACATCAATTTTTGAAATAATGTTTTCAATTTCTTCAAAGCTCAATACATCCGGCAGTGAACGTTTTAGTTTAGGGCCTTCCAATAAAAATGCAGGATCTTTTATAATAATATTTTCTATCAAACAATATTTAAAAAAACTTTTTATACCTGAAATTATTCGTGCCTGCGATGTTGCGTTTATGCCAAGTTTTGCTATTGACTGAATGAATTGTTCGAGATCTTTTAAATTTATTTCAACAGGTGCTTTTAATGCATTAATTAATTGTAGGTACTGCGTTAATTTTTCAATGTCGCGCATATAAGCTTCAACAGAATTATCGCTTAAAGATTTTTCTAATTGTAAATAAACTTTATACCCTTTTTTATAATGTTCCCACATTTATAATTTTTGATTTTTTCATTGAAGATAGAACTTACATTCGCTGAGGCAACTATTCAGTATCAATTTTTTATTTTAAATAATGCAACCGGTTAATCTCTATTCTTTCAGAAAAAAAGTGAGTATTTATAAAAAGCTTTTTACAAAATATTTAGGTAAAGTTGAAAAAATGAAACCACAGGGTTTAGATTTTCTTGCTGAACAATTGGATACCGCAGTATGGCAGGAAATTGATTGTTTAAGTTGTGCTAACTGCTGCAAAACAATGACGTCAACTTTTACTGAAAAAGATATCAGGCGCATTGCAAAACATCTTGAAATGCGGCCAAAAGATTTTAAGGAAAAATGGTTAAAGAAAGAAAAAAATGATAACGATTGGGTGAATAAAAAACAGCCTTGCCAGTTTTTAAATTTATCAACCAATATGTGTTCTATTTATGAAGTGCGCCCCGAAGATTGCGCCGGATTTCCACACTTAACAAAAAAGAAAATGGTTGATTATATACATGTACATCAGAAGAATGTTTCTTATTGCCCGGCAACTTTTAAAATGGTTGAAAAGATGATGGAGAAGATTAAGATTCGGTAATGGTTCATAGTTAATAGTTCATGGTTCTTAAACAATCGAATTGCGCAGTTTGGTAATCATCTTACATAAAATTTCATAGTCATCATACA
Source organism: Parafilimonas sp. (assembly GCA_040002335.1). Taxonomy (GTDB): domain Bacteria; phylum Bacteroidota; class Bacteroidia; order Chitinophagales; family Chitinophagaceae; genus Parafilimonas. The sequence continues at coordinate 3,141 of JBDUEO010000018.1, forward strand.
ACAATTTGTATTGCAGTTCGTTTATATAAACTCTTTCTTTCGCCATCATTAAACAGGCAACAACTTCAACGGCACTTCTTAATGAAATATTTAAAAATCTTTTAAATTCTGGCTTTGTTTGGCCGGTACTTCCCTCTGCAATATTTAGTACAACTGAATCAGCAGCACGTTTTACTTGAGATGATAAACTAAACAATTCTCTTTTGGGAAAAATCTGAACTAACAAATCAATTTCATTTGCAAGCTTAAATGCCTTTTGCCATACATTTGATTTTTCAAATCTAAATGCCATATAGTTTTAAAGTTTCAAACCATGAACGATGAACCATCAACCACGAACTAAAAATACACATCATCAATTAGAAAATATTCTATCGGTTCATCATTCATAATAGTTATTGCAAGCACATCAAACTGTACATATTTCCATTGCGGGTTTTTATATTGATATTCTTCAGCAGCGATTTTTAGCATGTTCATTTTTTTATGACTCATGCTTTCTTCCGGCTTTCCATATTTATCGGATGTTCTTGTTTTAATTTCAAAGAAATGAAGACGATTATTTTTTGCCGCAATAATATCCACTTCAGCATAACGAAAGCGCCAGTTGCGTTCAATAATTTCAAAGCCTTTATCAGAAAGATATTTAGCCGCAAGTTCTTCTCCTTTATTCCCTGTAGTTTTGTTCCAGTCAGACATAAAAAATTTAGAGTTGATTTATGATACAAGATAAAATTTTTAAGTTAAAAGGAAAAGTTCAACATTATGCGTGGGGCGGAACGGAATATATTCCGCATTGGCTTGGTATAAATAATAATGATAAAAAACCGTTTGCAGAATATTGGATGGGCGCACATGCTTCTGCTTCATCAACAATAAAAATTAATAATGAAGACAAGAGTTTGTTTGAACTGATTAAAAACAATCCTGGTGAATTTATTGGTGAAAAAACGCAAAAGCATTTTGGTGAACTGCCTTATCTTTTTAAAATACTTGATGTAAAAGATATGCTGAGCATACAAGTGCATCCGTCAAAAGAATCGGCTGCAAAAGGCTTTGATGAAGAAGAAACAAATGGTATTTTAATAAACGCATCCAACAGAAATTATAAAGATAAAAACCATAAACCCGAAGTAATGGTTGCGTTAAGTGAATTTTGGTTATTGCATGGTTTTTTATCAGAAGATAAATTGCTGAAGGTTATAAAAGCTACGCCTGAATTTAAAAGCTTAGAAAAAATAGTTTTAGAAAAAGGTTATAAAGGTTTGTATAAACATGTAATGAAGATGCCGCAAAGCGAAGTTGATTCGCTTTTAATTTCTTTGGTGGAAAGGGAAATAAAGCGCAAGAAAAATAATGAAGTTTCAAAACTGGAACCAGGTTGGTGGACGGCTAAATTATTTGAAAATGAAACGCATATTAAAAATATTGACCGCGGCATTTTTTCAGTTTATTTTTTCAATATCGTAAAAGCAAATCCTGGTGAAGCAGTATTCCAGGGCGCGGGTTTGCCACACGCATATCTTGAAGGACAAAATGTTGAACTAATGGGAAACAGTGATAATGTTTTGCGCGGTGGACTTACACCAAAACATGTTGACGTTGATGAATTAATGAAGCATATAAAATTTGAAGGTATTGAGCCGAATGTGATGAAAGGAATTGATTTAACAAGTGGCGAAAAAAATTATGCTTGTCCGGTTGAAGATTTTGGCATTAGTAAAATTGAATTGCAAAATGGTGACACGTACGAATCAGAAACAACTTCGCTTGAAATTATTGTAATTATTGAAGGAGAATTAAATGCTTTCGGAACAAATACAGTTACGGCAAAAAAAGGAGAAGCCATTGCAATTTTGCCAGGTGAAAAGTACAGCATATCCACAAGCAATAAACTATATGCATACAAAGCTTTCGTTCCATAAATGAATTGCTTATTTTTGCGCTTTAAATTATTTGATATGAAGTTTACAAAGCAAACAGTTATTTTTCTATTTATCCTGGTTGCCATTTCAACTATTGTAAAAATTATATGTGCGCCGCAAATAAATTTAAGCGGTTTTACCTGCGTAATTGCAGTTGCATTATTTGCCGGAATAGCTATAAAAGATACAAAAACCGCGTTTATATTTCCTTTGCTTACACTATTTATAAGCGATTGCATATTGCAGTTGTTGCATGTGCTGAATGTTTTTCCTTTTGCCGGTTTTTACAGCGGGCAATTAATAAATTATGGTTTATTTATTTTATTAACGCTGATTGCAATCGGATTAAGAAATTATAAAACTGCCGGCATTGTTGCTGGTGCATTCATCGGTCCAACCGTTTTCTTTTTATTATCCAATTTCTTTGTGTGGAAATTACAGGGCGTGGCAATGGGTTACGGCAAAGATGTTAGTGGATTAATGCAGGCATATACATTTGGCTTGCCTTTTTACAGAAACAGTGTAATCTCTACCTTTATTTTTCTGCCTGCTTTCATTGCATTGTATAATCGTATTGTTTATGGAAAGTTTAGTTTAATGCGCGTTGCTTATTAATACCTGAACAAATTAGATATTTTAAAAGCGCTGTTATGTTGCAGCGCTTTTTTATTTAGAAAAGGGAAAGAATATTCAACAGTAATGAACACCAAGAAAGCTATTCACGATAAATATAAAAGCTTTTAAAACTTTCATCTGCAATAATATCTTTCACTGTTATATCTGATACATCAGCTTTTGGCGGACCTTGCCTGCACCATTCAATTAGTTTTATCATTGCATCTTCCATACCATGCGCAATGATTTCAACATGCCCTTCGTAAGTATTTTTTACCCAGCCTTGTATGTTTAATTCGTCTGCTACTTTTTTTGTATGTTTTCTGAAAAAAACACCCTGCACTTTTCCTTTTACCACAATATGTTTTGTTGTTAGGTTCATAGTTAATAGTTAGTCCGAAAGTCAGAAAAGACCGCAAGTCCGTAAGTAAAATCAAATTCAATTATGATATAGATTTTTCTGCTTTCTGACTTTCGGACTACAGACTTTCCAACTTTCTTAATAATTATCACCATCAATCATATTGCCAAGCCTTCCTAAAACACTTCCCTGTTCTTTGCGGTTGTATGTGGCAAACGCAAGTATGCGGGAAGCCAAACGGCTAATCGGTAAAGATTGTATCCACACTTTTCCCGGTCCACGAAGTGTTGCAAAAAATAAACCTTCACCACCAAATATGGTATTCTTTATGCCGCCGATAAATTCAATGTTATAATCAACGCCGCTTGTAAAAGCAACAATACAACCTGTATCTATTTTTAATAATTCGCCCGGTTGCAGATCTTTTTCCTGTACATAACCGCCGGCGTGGCAAAATGCCATTCCATCGCCTTCGATTTTTTCCATTATAAAACCTTCGCCGCCAAATAAACCTGTACCCAGTTTGCGTTGAAATTCTATACCAATACTTACACCTTTTGCAGCGCATAAAAATGCATCTTTTTGTGCAATTATTTTTCCGCCTAATTCCAACAAATTCAATGCAATTACTTTGCCTGTATAAGGTGCTGCAAAGCTTACATGTTTTTTGCCGGATGATGTATTTGTAAACGCAGTCATAAACATATTTTCACCCACCAAAATGCGTTTGCCTGCATTAAACAGTTTACCCATAATACCGTTGCCTTGTTGCTGGCTGCCATCCCCAAAAATAGTTTGCATAGCAATGCCATCATCCATCATCATAAATGCGCCCGGTTCGGCCACTGCCGTTTCGTTTGGATCAAGTTCTATTTCTACATATTGTAATTCTTCACCAAAAATTTTATAATCAATTTCATGATTTTGTATCATACAAATATTTTTTAGCGAATGTATAATGTAAGTTGGAATTAGGATTTAGGAATTTGATATAAGGCAAACAGATATTTAAATCATCAACCAAAATTAGTTTGCATTAATGTTGTACGAGGTTTTTACATGTATGACAAACATTCATCCACCATATTTTTACTGCCGGTAATAAATGGCGTGCGCTGGTGTAAATGTGTTGGCTGAATTTCTACAATTCGCTGGTTGCCATTATTTGCTTTGCCGCCAGCCACTTCTAAAATAAATGCAAACGGGTTGCACTCATACATTAAACGCAATTTGCCTTCTGGTTTTTTTGTGGTGGAAGGATACATAAAAATGCCTCCTTTAATTAAAGTGCGGTGTACATCGGCCACCATACTTCCAATATAGCGATTGGTGTAAGGGCCGCCATCTTTTTCTGTTTTCTTTTGGCAACAGGTAATATATTCCTGCATAGGTTTATTATACTTAAAAAAGTTGCCATGATTTACCGAATAAATTTTTCCATCGGACGGGCATTGTATATCAGGATGACTTAAACAAAATTCACCAATAGACTGATCTAATGTAAAACCATTCACGCCTCTTCTTGTTGCATACACCAACATGGTTGATGATCCATACACCACGTAACCAGCAGCAACTTGTGCAACTCCAGGTTGTAAAAAATCGTTTTCATTACAAGGAGTGCCTTTTTCTGTTTTTCTTTTATAAATGCCAAAGATGGTTCCTATAGAAACGTTTGTATCAATATTGGTGCTACCATCAAGCGGATCGAACATTACCACATATTTACTTTGATTGCTCATTTCATCATCAAACACAACAATATCATCTAATTCTTCGCTACCAATTCCTGCACAACTAACGCCATGTTTTAGTACGCCAATCATTTGATTATTGGCAAATACATCCATCTTTTTTACTTCTTCTCCCTGCACATTTACTTCGCCGGTTTCACCAAGCATATCAACCAAACCAATCTTGTTTACTTCTACATGAATACGTTTTGCGGCTAAACCAATATCGCGCAGCAAAGCACTTAATTCACCGGTAGCATTTTGAATATTTCGGAAAGCCTGAATTGTAAATTCGTCCAGCGTTAATACGCGCCTGTTTATAGCCATATTGCAATCGTTTGCTGCAAATGTAAGAGATAGTGAATAGTTCATTGCAAATGGTTCATAGTTAAGGGCGTTGATACCTTAATATTTCTCTATGAACTATAACCCATAAACTATGATCTATGAACCATGAACTAAAATATCTTTGCCGCGTTTCAAAAAAATAATATGAAGGTTTTTAAATTCGGAGGAGCAAGTGTAAATACCGTTGAACGTATTAAACATGTAAAAGATATTATTCAATTATATAATGATGAAAAGCTGGTTATCATTATTTCTGCAATGGGCAAAACCACCAATGCATTAGAAAAAGTATCAGAAGCTTTTTATGCAGGTAATAAAGATGACGCGCTGCAATTATTCAACGTAATAAAAAATCAGCATCTTACAACAGCAAAATATTTATTGGTTACGCATTACAATGCATGTTACGAACAACTGATTAATTTTTTTACAGAAGTAGAATGGTTGCTGCACGATAAACCGGTGCGCGAATATGATTATTATTATGATCAGATAGTTTGTGTGGGTGAATTATTAAGCACCTGTATTGTAAGTTATTATTTGAATGAAGAAGGTGTTGCAAATAAATGGATTGATGTAAGAGATATTATCCGCACAGATGATAATTTCAGAGATGCAAATGTTGACTGGAATTATACGGCAAGAAAAGTAGAAAAACTGTCAACGGATAAGGGCCAACAGTCAACGGTTAACATTCTGCTTACCCAAGGCTTTATTGGCAGTACAGATGAAAATGAAAGTACAACGCTTGGCCGTGAAGGAAGCGATTTTACCGCAGCCATATTCGCCAACTTATTAAATGCAGAAAGCCAAACAATTTGGAAAGATGTGGAAGGTGTTATGAGCGCCGATCCTAAACATTTTCCCGATGCGCAGTTAATGCCTGAACTAAGCTTTGATGAAGTAATTGAAATGGCATATTATGGTGCGCAGGTTATTCATCCCAAAACCATAAAGCCATTACAGAATAAAGGTATTCCGTTGCAAGTAAAATGTTTTTTAGATGCATCCCTGCCTGGAACTATCATATCTAAAAAACCAGTAAAAAATTTACCGCCTATTGTTATTATAAAAGAAAAGCAGGCATTGATTCATTTGCACAGCCAGGATTTTTCTTTTGTAGGAGAGAAGCCGATGAGTGAATTGTATAAAATGCTGGGTGATTTAAACATCACTCCCAATCTTATACAAACCGGAGCTGTAAGCCTGCAATTATGTTTGGATGACCGTACGGAAAAAATTGAACAGCTTGCTGCTGTTGCCAGCAGCATTTTTGATGTGCAGGTTGAAAAAGATTTATTGCTATTAACCATACGTCATTTTAATAATGCATTGCTTACACAAATGACCACGGGTAAACAAATTATACTAAAACAACAAACACCTGCAACGGTGCAGGTGTTGTATAAGTTGTGAACGTAGAAAGTTGAATGGTTATTCAGTTTCTTCTTCGTCTTCTGTGCTATCGTGGCCCTGTTGTTTTACCATTTTATTATATACGCCCAACAGTAAAATCGGAGCAGCCCACTGCCCGATAAATAAAGCTTCATGTTTTTTGCCTGATAATTTTAAAATAAGAGAAGCTGCCATTGAACCAAGAGAAGCCCACAAAAAAACGTCTGAAGGTATTTTGGCGGTTTGTTCTTCAATTGCTTTTGCAACTTTTCCTTCTTTGTGCTGATAATTCATAAAATGTTTTTGAGGTTATGATAGTATAACAAGCGCTAATGAAAAAAGTTTAGATAAATATTTTTTTGCAGCCAGCGCCTTTTAAATATTGTACACCACCAGATAAAATGGAAAAGCAATTAGCAAAAATCAATCAATTAAAAGAATATATTATCGCCGACCAAAAAGCCGCAAACTAATTGCTGAAAGCTTTGTTGCATGGGGACTTTGGGTAGAAAGAATAGATGAAGTAGCCTCTTAAAGGTTTCCATAAAAAAAGCAGGAAGTTTTACGTTCCTGCTTTTTAAATTAATTAATTAATTAAAGATTATTCTTCTTCGTCAAAATTCATTGCTTCACGGGTAGTTGCAAGCAATTCATATTCTTCTTTGCTGCCAACGATCATATTTTCAAACTCGCGTAAACCACTGCCCGCAGGAATTAAATGACCTGTGATTACATTCTCTTTCAATCCGAGCATATCATCGGTCTTACCCTGAATGGCTGCAGAACTTAATACCTTAGTTGTTTCCTGAAATGATGCGGCCGATATCCAGCTTTGTACACCCAAGGAAGCTTTTGTTATACCTAAAAGAACCGGCCTTGCTGTTGCTGGCTCTGCATCTTTGACTTCAACAAGTTTTTTATCTGAGCGACGTAAAGATGAATTTTCTTCTCTTAATTCACGCAAAGAGATAATCTGGCCTGAGCGAAGTTTAGTGCTTTCACCGGCTTCTGTAACCACTTTCTTTTCAAACAGGCGGTCGTTTTCTTCAATAAAGTCAAACCTGTCTTCCAAATCCTCTTCAAGGAACTTACTGTCGCCTGCATCTACAATTTCAACTTTTTTCATCATCTGGCGTACAATAACTTCAATGTGTTTATCATTAATACGCACCCCTTGTAAACGGTAAACTTCCTGAATTTCATTTACCACATATTCCTGTACCGCAAATGGGCCTTTAATGGAAAGGATATCTGCCGGAGCTGTTTGACCATCACTCATTGGAGTTCCTGCTTTTACAAAGTCACCATCCTGTACCAGGATTTGTCTTGTTAAAGGAACCAGGTATTTTTTTACGATGCCATCCCTTGCTTCAACAATTATTTCACGATTACCACGCTTGATATTTCCAAAAGCAACAACACCATCAATTTCAGAAACGATAGCAGGGTTGCTTGGATTTCGTGCTTCAAATAACTCAGTTACACGTGGAAGACCACCGGTAATATCACCTGATTTACGTAATGTTCTTGGTATTTTCACTATTACCATACCTGCAGTAACGGCATTACCTTCCTCAAAAATTAAGCGGCTGCCAACAGGTAAGTTGTATGATTTTACATCTTTACCTTCTACAATAATGGAAGGAATTCTTGTTTTATCTTTTGTTTCAATAACTACTTTATCACGATGGCCGGTTTGTTCATCGGCTTCTTCACGAAAAGTAATGCCTTCAATAACATTCTCAAATTTAATTGAACCTGCAATTTCAGATACTACCACATTGTTAAAGGGATCCCATGTACAAACGGTATCGCCTTTTTTAACGTTCTGGCCATCTTTTACGGCCAATATAGCGCCATAAGGAATATTATTGGTGATTAGCAGACGGTCATTTTTTAAATCCATTATACGAACTTCACCTGTACGGCCAATTACAACCTGTATTTTGTTGCCTTCGTTATCTTCTGTAGTTACTGTACGTAAGCCATCAAACTGGATAGTACCGTCAAACTTAGCACCCATGGTTGATTCTACTGAAGCAGAACCCGCAACACCACCAACGTGAAATGTACGCAACGTTAACTGAGTGCCCGGCTCACCAATTGACTGCGCTGCGATAATGCCTACCGCATCGCCTCTTTGCGCCAAGTAACCCGTAGCAAGGTTTTTGCCATAGCATTTTACACAAACACCGCGTTTGCTTTCGCAGGTAAGTACCGAACGTATTTCAACATTTTCAATTCCTGAATCATCAATTTGTTTTGCAACGTCTGATGAAATTTCTTCACCTGCTTTAATAATCAGTTCATCTGTATGCGGATCGTACACATCATGTAAAGAAGTACGGCCCATAATACGGTCTGCCAATGATTCAATAATGTCTTCATTATCTTTCAAAGCAGATGTTGCGTTTCCGCGTAATGTGCCACAATCTTCTTCGCTGATTACTACATCCTGCGCAACATCAACCAAGCGACGTGTAAGGTAACCGGCATCTGCTGTTTTCAACGCCGTATCCGCCAAACCTTTTCTTGCACCATGTGTTGAGATAAAGTAATCTAATACATTCAATCCACCTTTAAAATTAGATAAGATTGGGTTTTCAATTACTTCAGAACCTGATGAACCGCTCTTTCTTGGCTTAGCCATCAATCCGCGAATACCTACTAATTGTTTTACCTGTGTTTTTGAACCACGGGCACCAGAATCAAGCATCATAAAAACAGAGTTGAAACCATGTTTATCTTTTGCCATTTCCTGTATCAATGATTCGGTTATACGCATATCCACACGGCCCCAGATATCAATAACCTGGTTATATCTTTCATTATTCGTGATAAGACCCATGTTGTAGCTTTCGCGTATGTCTTCAACTTCTAATTTTGCGTTTTCGATCATTTCATTCCTTACATTAGGAACAATAAGATCGTTAACACTAAAGCTAAGGCCACCACGGAACGCCATTCTAAAACCAAGTGTCTTTATATCATCTAAGAATTTTGCAGATTTAGGAACATTGGTAATCTTGATGATATCGCCGATTATTTCACGAAGATTTTTCTTTGTTAATAACGCATTGATGAAACCAACTTCTTTAGGAACAAATTGATTGAACATTACACGTCCAACAGTTGATTCAATCACCTTCTTAACAATATCACCATTTTTTTCCCTGATTTCTGTGCGCACTTTTATATGAGCATGAAGATCAACTTTGCCTTCATTATAGGCAATCATTACTTCTTCAAGATTATAAAAAATCTTGCCTTCACCTTTTACAGGTTCTTCAGGTGTGCTTAGTTTGCCTTTTGTTATGTAGTAAAGACCAAGCACCATATCCTGTGAAGGAAGTGTAATTGGGGTACCATTTTGCGGGTTAAGAATATTGTGCGATGACAACATTAATAACTGTGCTTCAAGAATAGCAGCATTGCTTAAAGGAACATGTACAGCCATCTGGTCACCATCAAAATCCGCGTTGAATGCTGTTGTAACCAAAGGATGTAATTGAATGGCTTTACCTTCAACTAATTTTGGCTGAAATGCCTGTATGGATAAACGGTGCAACGTTGGCGCACGATTTAGCATTACAGGATGGCCTTTTAAAATATTTTCAAGAATATCCCAAACAACAGCATCTTTTCTATCAACCAATTTCTTGGCAGATTTTACTGTTTTTACGATACCTCTTTCAATTAATTTACGAATGATAAATGGCTTGAATAATTCAGCAGCCATATCTTTTGGCAAACCGCATTCATGCATTTTTAATTCAGGGCCAACTACAATTACAGAACGGCCTGAATAATCAACACGTTTACCTAATAAGTTTTGGCGGAAACGGCCTTGTTTGCCTTTAAGCACATCACTTAAAGATTTTAATGCACGGCCACCTTCTGCTTTAACGGCATTTGATTTACGGCTATTGTCAAACAAACTGTCAACTGCTTCCTGAAGCATACGTTTTTCATTACGAAGAATTACTTCAGGCGCTTTAATTTCTAACAATCTTTTTAAACGGTTATTGCGAATTATAACACGACGATACAGATCATTTAAATCAGATGAAGCAAAACGGCCGCCATCTAAAGGAACAAGCGGACGAAGTTCGGGCGGAATAACAGGGATATACTGCATCACCATCCATTCAGGATGATTGGTGATTCTTGTACTTGCATCGCGAAAAGCTTCCACAACACTTAAACGCTTTAAAGCATCAGCTTTACGCTGCTGGGATGTTTCGTTGGCAGCAGAATTTCTTAAAGAAAAACTTAAATCATCTAATTGAATGCGTGCAAGTAAATCGTGCACAGCTTCAGCGCCCATTTTTGCAATAAATTTCTGCGGATCTTCATCCGGCAGGTATTGATTATCTTTTGGCAGATTATCTATTATATCCAAATACTCTTCTTCAGTTAAAAGATCGGTTGTTTGCAGGCCTTTATCTTCACGAATGCCAGGTTGTATTACGGCATATCTTTCATAATAAACAATACTTTCAAGTTTTTTAGAACTTACGCCAAGCAAATAACCAATTTTATTTGGCAGGCTTTTAAAATACCAGATATGTACAACAGGCACTACAAGCTTAATGTGCCCCATTCTTTCGCGGCGTACTTTCTTTTCAGTAACTTCTACACCGCAACGGTCGCACACTATTCCTTTATACCTTATTCTTTTATACTTGCCGCAGGCGCATTCATAATCTTTTACCGGACCAAAAATGCGTTCGCAAAACAAACCATCACGTTCTGGTTTATAGGTGCGGTAATTAATTGTTTCAGGTTTTAAAACTTCGCCAAAACTGCGTTCAAGAATACTGTCAGGAGAGGCAAGACCAATAGTGATTTTTGAAAAATTGGCTTTTGGACGATTTTCTTTTTTAATGGCCATATTAAAATTTCAGTTTTCAGATGAATTTTTTTGAATGATGTAACCGGCTACTGTATTTCTTTTAAACATTGGTTGAGACACAAACTGCAATAGCAGTATATTGTTCAGCAGTATTACAACTGAAATTATTTGTGTGCGACGAGAATGTTAGAGAAATATAAAGCGGAAGACGGTTAAAAGCTCCAAAAAACATAAGTCGACAAAGGTAATATAAATTAAAGAAAAAAAAGGTTTAAAATATAAAAGCTTCTTAAAATTTCGAGAATTTAAAAAAAATATTCTTCAATTCCTACATTTTAGGCCATCCCCATTCTAAAAAAGCAGGAAAAGCTCTTGCCCAGGTTGGTACATCATGTTTGCCATCTTCTATTTCAAGATATTTAATTTGCGTTTCATCATAACCTAATTTTTGCAATTCTTTTATCAAATCAAGCGTATCATCAATAGAATCAATAACGCCATTTTTATTCCTGTCTGCAACTTCATCCAAATCGCCACATTCAAAAAACAATTTAAGCCACGGAAATAAGCTGCCTTTTTTAATTTGCTGATGCATGATGCGGTCTTTATCATCATCATAACCTTCACGGTATCCTTTGCTGCGCCACCACAAAGATCCGCTGAAAACAGCAACATTTGCAAATTCATGTGCATTGTTCCAAACAATATCCAGGGCGGTTAAGCCACCTAAGGAAAAGCCGGCAAAAGATTTTTCTTTAAACGAAGGCACATTATAAGTTTCATGAATATGCGGCAACAATTCTTCAAAAACAAAACTTGTATATGCATTTGCTTTTGCGCCGCGGCCTTTATAATCGGGCTCGCTTGCTACGCCATATTCCATTTTTCTATCAGGCCCGCAATGGATGCCTACGCACAAAACAGGCTCAATTAATTCATGCAATAACAAATCGTTCAGTATTTCTTCAAAAGGCATTTTAGGCAAATCCTGCCCGTCATTTATCATTAAAAGACTCATTCCCCCAGGATTTTGAACACTTAAGGGTAAATAAAAATCAACTATAACTTCCCTTACTAAAAATGCAGAATTAAGAATGGTGCGCTCAACCAACACATTGGTTAATTCAGTTTTTTTGATCTCCATAAATTTCAAATATAATATACAGCCAGCGAATAAATTTTTCTTTCAAAAAAATCTGATTGCTAATTAATTTTTTTAATTTGAGGCGTTATCTTCAATTAAAACTTAAATACTTGTGTATGAAAAAAATCGGGATATTATTTGGACAGGAAAGAACATTTCCTCAAGCACTTATAGAAAGAGTTAACAGCAAAGGGATTGATGGAATTGAAGCGGAAGCAGTACGCATTGACAAAGTGATGCAGGGCGAGCCAACCGATTATTCGGTGATAATTGACCGCATAAGTCAGGATGTACCATTTTACAGAGCGTATTTAAAAAACGCTGCATTAACCGGTACGGCAGTGATAAACAACCCATTTTGGTGGAGTGCTGATGAGAAATTTTTTAATAATTGTCTTGCTACAAAAATTAATGTACCCGTTCCTAATACAGTAATTCTGCCCTCCCGGGATTTACCACAGGATACAAACGAGCAATCTTTTTCAAACCTTGCATACCCCTTGGATTGGGATGGTATTTTTAAATACATTGGTTTTCCTGCATACATGAAACCATTTGCCGGTGGCGGATGGAAAAATGTATATAAGCTTAACACCATGAACGATTTTTTTGATAAATACGCAGAAACAGGCCAGCTTGTAATGCTTTTACAGGAAGAAATTGTTTTTGAAGAATATTACCGCTGTTATTGCATTGGCGGTAAACATGTGCGTATAATGCCGTATGAGCCGCGCAACCCCCATCATCTGCGTTACTCGGCAAATTTTAAACCCGATGCAGAAAAATTGCAGGAAATGGAAAACATTGTGCTGCGCATAAATAAATATTTAGGGTATGATTTCAATACTGTTGAATTAGCCTTACGCGATGGCGTGCCTTACGCAATTGATTTCTGTAATCCCGCTCCTGATGCAGACCTCAATAGTGTTGGCGAAGAAAATTTTGCGTGGGTAGTTGAAACATCTGCTAATTATGCTATTGAA
>JBDUEO010000019.1:0-16417 GCA_040002335.1 Parafilimonas sp.
AGTTTTGATTATAGATGTTCCAGAAGATAATGGAAACACCAAATAAAATTAATAAAGTGCTGATGCGTTTCTTTTCAAATCCTTTTGCCTTATGCCATATGCTAAAATAAAAAATGATGATAGGAATACAAGCAAAAATGAACGCATCATTTGAATCGGAGCCCAAAATATTTCCCGGAATAAACCAGCCGATTGCACCGGCAATTATTGCTGGTAAAAAAACACCTACAACTATTTTAGAAATAGGCATGTCTTCTTTTGTAACAGGTTTTATAACATCTGCACTTTTTATATGTTTTACGCCAAAAGCAAACCAAATAGTGCCGAGCACCATACCAAAACCTGCAGCCGCAAAAGCATAATTCCATGAATAATTATTACGCAAAAAAGCAGCAACAAAATTGCACACAAAGGCACCAATATTTATACCCATATAAAAAATATTATAAGCAATATCTTTTTTGGGTTTAAGATCTGGCCGGTTATAAATATTACCTAATAATGTGCTGATGTTTGGCTTGAAAAAACCGTTACCCACAATAACAAACAACAACGCTGTGTACATGAGTGAATCGCTGCCATTTACGGCAATTAGAAAATAACCGATGGCCATTAATGCGCCACCGATAAAAATTGATTTTACGTAGCCTAAATACCTGTCTGCAATTAAGCCGCCGATAAAAGGCGTTAAATAAATTAAGGCCACATAAGTACCCACAATACTTATGGCTGATGTATTATCCATGCCGCGGCCGCCGTGGCTAACAGTATCGGTAAGGTATAACAGGTAAATACCAATCATTAAATAATAACCAAAACGTTCCCACATTTCAGTAAAGAATAATACATATAATCCACGCGGATGTTTGCCGTTTGCAGCGATTGGTTGATTCATGCTTTAGATTTTCGTTAGAGTAAGTTATATAAATGAGCGCCCAAAATAAGCAGAAATTCTAATAAACATGTTTCAAATTAATATGCATATAAACTACTTTCTGCAAACAGGTTAAACCGAAGCCGGTAAAAGTTTCTTAATGGATAACATTTTTATACAGAAAACTATCTTTCATTATTTACCAGCAGTATATACATAACATTGCGCTTCTGTTCTTACATCTCGCGGTTCGCTATTACCTTTGCAGCCTAATAAAACTATATGGATTACCGCATAGAAAAAGATACCATGGGCGAAGTAAAAGTGCCATCACATGTGTATTGGGGCGCGCAAACACAACGCAGTATTGAAAATTTTAAAATTGCGCAAGACATCAACAAAATGCCCAAGCCAATTATTTATGCATTTGCTTATTTAAAAAAAGCCGCCGCTTTAACAAATAATGAATTAGGTGTTTTAAGCGATGAAAAACGCGATGCTATTATAAAAGTGTGCGATGAAATTTTAGACAAAAAATTAGACGATCAGTTTCCTTTAGTGGTTTGGCAAACAGGCAGCGGCACGCAAAGCAATATGAATGTAAATGAAGTGGTGGCATACCGTGCACATGTTTTGCACGGCGGCGCATTAACCGATAAAGAAAAATTTTTGCATCCGAATGATGATGTAAATAAATCACAATCATCCAATGATACTTTTCCAACAGCCATGCATATTGCTGCCTATAAAATGCTCGTGGAAACAACTATTCCGGGAATAGAAAAACTGCGTGATACGCTGAAACAAAAGAGTAAGGATTTTATGCATGTAGTAAAGATTGGGCGCACACATTTTATGGATGCAACACCACTTACGCTCGGCCAGGAATTCAGCGGTTATGCTTCACAATTAGATCATGGATTAAAAACGATAAAAAATTCTTTATCACATTTAAGCGAGTTGGCTTTGGGCGGAACGGCTGTTGGTACCGGCATTAATACACCAAAAGGCTATGCAGAATTAGTGGCCAAAAAAATTGCTGAATTAACAGGGTTGCCTTTCATCACCGCAGAAAATAAATTTGAAAGCCTTGCTGCGCACGATGCGATTGTTGAAGCGCATGGTGCACTTAAAACCGTTGTTGTTAGTTTAATGAAGATTGCAAACGATGTACGCATGTTATCATCCGGGCCAAGAAGTGGTATTGGTGAAATTTCTATTCCCGATAACGAGCCAGGTTCATCTATTATGCCGGGCAAAGTAAATCCAACACAATGCGAAGCGCTAACCATGATCGCCGCACAGGTAATGGGTAATGATGTTGCGATAAATATTGGTGGTGCTACTGGCCAGTTTGAACTGAATGTTTTTAAGCCCGTTATCATTTATAATTTTTTACATAGTGCAAGGTTAATAGGTGAAGGTTGTATTTCATTTAATGATAAATGCGCTGCAGGCATTATGCCAATAGAAGCCAATATTAAAAAACATGTTGACAACAGCCTGATGCTGGTTACTGCGCTTAACACGAAAATCGGTTATTATAAAGCTGCAGAAATTGCACAAAAAGCGCATAAAGAAAATACCACTTTAAAAGAAATGGCCGTAAAACTTGGTTATGTAACGCCCGAAGAATTTGATGAATGGGTTGTACCGGCAAACATGGTGGGAGAAATAAAAAATTAATGCTTTATAACGTAAACAATTTATGTGATTTGTTCACGTTATTAGAAAACGCATAAGCAAATCAAACATGAACAAACTTTTTTCTTATCTTTTAATTTTATGCTGCGTTACGGTTTTATTTTCCTGCCAGAAAGAAATAAGTAAAGAAACAAATGCTGCATTAAGCGCCACAGGAAGTTTGTGGGATTCAACAGGTAATTGCTTTCCAGATTCTGTTCATGGAACTTTTTATGGAGGCATTACACCCGGCAGTGATACAGCTTACGTAGAAATGCAGGTAAATGTTACACAAACAGGCTCGTATAGCATTACCAGCGATCTGCAGGATGGATTTCAGTTTGCTGATTCGGGCTTCTTTAGTAGCACCGGGATAAACACCATTCATCTTAAACCACTTGGCACGCCAATCATTCCAACAACATCTGTTTTCAATATCAGTTTTGATAGTTCATTTTGTACGTTTACAGTGGTAATACAAGATAGTACGGGAACAGGTTTAGGTGGCCAGAAAGATACAACAGGAACTGGTGGAAATAATGGAAGCTGGCAATTTTCAACAGATAGCAGCTTATCTGCCGCAGGAACTTTTTATGCTGTACAGCTTTTGACAGATACCGTTGTTGGCGGAACAGATTTACAAATGGCCGGATTTACACCAAATACTGATAGTGTGTTGGTATTAGCTGTTCATTTTTCAGGCAATACAATAACACCAGGCACATATTACACACAAATTGTAGGCACTGATCCTTTTTCAAATGCCGTATTTGCATTTTCGCTTGTAAGCACAGGCAACCCAATTTATGATGCGCTCGAAAATCCCGGCGATGGAAGTAATATGGGCATTACAATTTCCGCTTATGATGCCTCCACGCATATAGTAACCGGAACATTTTCGGGTACAGCCATTGATGAACCTTATTCTCCTGCAACCATCGGAATTACAAATGGAAGTTTTACGGCAACCGTTTCACCATAAACTTTTACTAAGCTTTAATTTACTTCATGCGGCATAAAAGCATGTTTCTTCTTCTTATTTATTTACTTGCTTATGCATGTACCAAAGAAAGCAGCAACGAAACCGGCAATACCTCACCATTTGCACAAGGCACTTTAAAAGATTCTTCTGAAGATTGTTTATTTGATTCTGCTTTTGGCACTTTTTACGCAAGTGTTACGCCAAATGCAGATACAAATTTTGTTGCACTTGAAATGAATATTACAGCACCCGGCACTTACAATATTTCAACAGACATCCAGAATGGATTACGCTTTGCAGATTCCGGTTATGTATCTAATAAAGGAGATACAACCATTCACCTTACACCAACAGGAACGCCGGTAACACAACAGGCAACCTTTTTTACAGTAAACTTTAATGGAGATGTTTGCTATTTATTTGTACATGTGCAGTAAGCAATATTAAACCAACTTACATTATTCTTGCTTCGTCTTTTATTTCAGAAGGAACTTCTGAAGTACCCACTAATTCTTTCTTCGGAAAAAACTTTTTTTGCCAGATAAGCAAAGCAATTACACCAACAGAAATAGATGAATCGGCAAGATTAAAAACGGGACTGAAAAATTCAAATTCTTCACCACGCCAGCTTGCTATAGGAAACCATGATGGATAAGTTGTATGAATGATAGGAAAGTAAAGCATATCAACCACCTGGCCGTGAAAGAAAGATGCATAACCACCGCCGGCCGGGAATAATGTAGCAACTGTAAATGGATTACTGCTGCTGAATATTAATCCATAAAACATACTGTCAATTAAATTACCAAAAGCGCCCGCATAAATTAAAGCAGCACAAATAATAAAACCTGTGTGGTATTTCTTTTTAATAATCTGGTGCAGGTAAAACGTGCCAAGTATTACGGCAATAAGCCTGAAAAGTGTAAGCAATATTTTCCCAAAATCACCACCAAATTTTAAACCCCATGCCATGCCTTCATTCTCTACAAAATGCAAACGAAACCAGTTGCCGATAACATTGTGCTCGTCGCCTAATGTATAATGCGTTTTAATAAAAAATTTTACAGTTTGGTCTGCAACAAGTATAAGAATAATTAGTAGCGCTACACTTCTGCCTTTCATGTGAATGTTTTTTGTTTTCAATTGTCACATGTAATTGATGAGTTATTATTTTATTATTTTTTACCTCATCTAACTACGTTTCGCCATAAAAGAGCATTGGTATTTAATGCACTTTTTATGGCTCATTTCATTTTTATTTGTTTGGAAAAATTAAGAGCCGCAAATATAATATTTAAAGATGTGAGTGTTTGGTTAAGTTATTCTTCAATATAAATGCGCTTTACGCGCTGGCTGATGCCCGTTAATATTTCATACGGAATCGTATCGCAACTTTTAGCCACTTCACTTACACTAATATTATTACCAAAAATTTCTGCTTCATCGCCTTCTTCAACATTAGGAATATTTGTTACATCCACCATTGTCATATCCATTGCAATGGTACCAACAACAGGTGCAATTTTTTTATTAATAAATACTTTGCCAACACCATTGCTTAAACTGCGCCGCAAACCATCAGCATAACCAATACGCAATGTTGCAATTTTTGCATCAGCATATATTTTTCCCCTGCGGTTATAACCAACCGTATCTCCGCTATCAATTTTTCTTATTTGCGCAATGGTAGTTTTAAGTGTTGCCGCAGGCTGCAATAAAAGTTTATTGCTGTTGCTGCTATCAATTCCATATAAACCAATACCAAGCCTTACCATATTAAACTGCAACGCAGGCATGCGAAAACTGGCCGCAGTATTTGAAAGATGTTTGATGAATGAATAACCAATTGCCGCTTCAATTTTAGTGCAGGCTTCTTTAAACCTTTCCGCTTGTAATAAAGTAAATGCATCTTCATGCGCATCTTCACTTGCAGCTAAATGACTGAACACAGATTTTACCACCAAGCGGCTGCTGCTTTTCAACAAGGTAATTAGATCATCAGTTTCATTCATGCCAAAACCAAGGCGATGCATGCCTGTATCTAATTTTATGTGAACAGGATATAACGGCAACCCTTGTTTATTAAGAAATGTATCAAAGCTTTTAAAAATATTTACCGAGTAAATTTCAGGTTCAAGATTATATTGAATGATCGCTTCAAAAGCGTCTTCATCCATATTCATTACCATTATGGGCAAACGAATATTTGCTTTGCGTAAATCAACACCTTCATCAGCATAAGCAACCGCCAGATAATCTGCTTTATGATATTGCAACACATTGGCAATTTCTGCGCTGCCGCTGCCATAACCAGATGCTTTTACCATTGCCATAATTTTTACATCTGGTTGTAAAATTTTTCTGAACGCGTTCAGGTTATTTATGATTGCAGTAAGATTTATTTCCATTACTGTTCGATGCACTTTTTGCTGAAGCATGGCAGCAATATTTTCAAACTGAAATTTGCGCGCTCCTTTTAATAAAATAAGTTCGTTACGAAAGTGATTGGTTGAATATTTAGTAAAAAATTCTGTTGCAGATAAAAAATAATCAACTTCATCAATAGCATCTTTCAAAAAAGGATAATAGGTTTTCCATTGCTCACCAATTACAATAACTTTTTTTATGTTGCGCGCTTTTAGCATAAAAATAATTTCGGCATAAGCGCCTTTATTTTCTGCACCGGGCATGTCTGAAAGTATAACTGTTTTTGCTGTATACTGATTTTGCTGTTGCATAAAATCCAGCGCAACAGAAAACGAAGCGGTATCAAAACTATAACTGTCGTTTATTAAAGCGCAATTATTAATTGCGGGAATTAATTGCAACCGCATATCAATTGATTGCAGCGTTTGCAATCGTTCATTAATTAAATCAATCGAAATATTTAGATAAATTAATGTAACAGTACAAGTAATAATATTTTGAATTGAAGCATCATCCGTAAAAGGAATAACAAGTGCATGTATTTTGGTTTGATATTTTAAGCTGATGATTGTTTCATGCTGTTTTCTTTGTTGAGATAAAACCTGTATTAAATTACTTTCATTATTTCCCCATGTAATTAATGTTGCGTTGGATTGTTGCGATAGAATTTTTATAGTTGATGCATCGTCGCCATTTACAATAACGGCTTTACAAGTTGCAAACAGTTCGCATTTCTCTCTTATTTTTTGTTCAGTTGAATCAAAATTTTCATCATGCGCATTACCAATATTTGTAAGTATGCCAATGTTTGGTTGAATTATGGCAGCAAGCTTTTGCATTTCATCAGGCATAGAAATTCCGGCCTCAAAAATGGCGAGATTATACCCGCTATTCATTTGCCAAACACTCAATGGCACGCCGAGTTGCGAGTTATAACTGCGCGGACTTCTTACAATATTATATTCAGCAGAAAGCAACTGATATAACCATTCTTTTACAATTGTTTTGCCGTTGCTTCCGGTAATTGCAATAACAGGATAATTAAATTTTTTTCTGTGATAAGCAGTAACAGATTGTAAAGCCGTTAGCGTATCATCTGCAAAAATAAAATTGGCATTTGCAAAAGCCGAAGCATCAAAATTTTTTTGCACCACAAAATTGCGAACGCCTCTTTCATACAATTCATTAATAAAAGCGTGGGCATTTCTACGTTGTGTAACTATTGCAAAAAACAATGTTGTTTCTGGAAAAATAATGCGGCGGCTATCAGTAAGTAATTGCTCAATCACAGCATCACCGTTTGCAAATGTTGATTCGGCGTGTAGTAATAATGCAATTTGCTTAATTGTGTACATGAAATTAAAAGTCGTTATAATAAATTAGTGGCGATTATTGTAAAAGATTTTATTGTTCAGACTCACCAAATGCAGATGCAATTTTTTTTGTAATGGAAAGAAATAAGCCACGTTGTTCATCAGGGCAACATTTTTCAAAAAAATCAGGCGCATAATAAGATGGATTTATTAATGCATTTTTTGTGATGATACATAAACGCAAACTTGCAGCATCGTTTATATTACAATTCTGGTTTCCATCGGCACAAAAACCATCTTCAGCATCACCTTTAATATTCCATACTTTTTTTTCTGTTATATAATTTAATATAGAATCGCAGGCAGCCTTATCAACTTTTTCTAAAGTTACCGAGGTTGGTGAACCCGCATTATTCATCATCAGGTTTCTATGATATTTGTATCCCTTCCAAACGTTGCCTTTTTGAACGATGATGTGATAATCCATTGATTTAACCCACGCAAAATTTTCAACTGCGTAAGCAATAATTAAATCATTTTCTGTTTGCAGTTTATGCAATATTGAATCCTGAACAGATATGCTGTTGCCTGAAGATTCAATATGGCTTATCAATATATTTTTCTGCGCGCTGCAACCAACGTTTATTAAAGACATTACAAGTATTATTTTAAAATAGTTCGCTATCATTAAATTTTATTTCGGTTTATTTTATGTTTATTTTGTTTTATTGAAACTTAGAATGAAGCACAAGATTTTTTGTTACTCATAAAAACCGTTGCCGATAAAGTTTTTAAATTACTGAATTTTCCCCCGCTTGATTTCATTCCATGTTTTATATAAAAAATCCTGCGAAGGCTGATCTTCCGGAACTTTTCTTAAAGGTTCGCATTCTTTCCAAAAAGCCCGCATGTCTGCCGGTAATAACTGGTACAATTTTGTTCCCTGTGTTTTCCAATCCAGCATTTCATCACTAACTTTTTTTATAATTTTTGCAGGATTGCCTGCAACTACACTTCTGCGCTCAATTATTTCATCTGCTTTAATAAAACTTAAAGCGCCAACAATGCATTCATCACCCAATTGCACATTATCCATAATTACACTATTCATTCCTACCAAACAATTTTTGCCAATAGTTGCGCCATGTATTATTGCGCCGTGGCCAATGTGCGCAGCTTCTTTCAGTAAAACGGTAACGCCGGGAAACATGTGTATGACGCAATTTTCCTGCACATTACATCCATCTTCAATAATAATTTTCCCCCAATCGCCACGAATGGCAGCACCAGGGCCAACATAAACGTTTTTGCCGATAATTACATTGCCCGTTACACACGCTTGTGGATGCACAAAAGCTGATTCATCAATTACCGGAATAAAATCTTTAAAAGAAAAAATCATATTATTTATGAAAGATACAAACTTCATGCGGTCTATAATATCCATTCAAGCTGGCCAGTTTCGAAAGCTTGCTCTTTATCGCTTTGTATAATAAGCCTTCCGCAATTATCAGCTCGTTTTACAATGCCTGAAAAAAAAGTATTACCATGCTTAAATTTTACTGTTTCGTTGCATTTGTATAAAGCATTGTTGTATGTATCTAAAATATAATTTTCATTACCTGAAAATAGTAGACTAAAGTTTTTTTCAAAAATTTGGCAAAACGCTTTTGCAAGTAGAACCGAATCGTAACTTTTTCCGGTTATTTGTTTTAAGGAAACCGGGTTTTTTAGTTCATTTGAAAAAGAAGTTTGGTTAATATTCATTCCAAAACCAGCAATAGCAAAATGCCATTTACTGCCGCGCACCACGTTTTCAATTAATATGCCTGCTGCCTTTCTGTCACGACAGTAAATGTCGTTTGGCCACTTTATTTTAATTATTTCAGTTGTGTATTCGTTAAATAATTGCATGGTGCTAACTGCTGCAACCATGTTCAGAATGAACTGTTGATGGAGTAAAAGTTTGCTTGTATCAAGTACTAAAGACAGAATAATATTTTCAGCTTTTTGAGATAGCCATTTTTTACTAAACTGGCCTTTGCCGGCTGTTTGCTCGATGGCAAAATAGGCATCTCCATGCAATGCCGTACCGTTTTGCACCTGCTGCATGGCATAGTTGTTGGTGCTGTCAACACTTAATAATTTTATAAAGCGTTTGCCGGTTACATTATTTATTGAAGGTGGTGACAAAGAATTAGTAATTTTGGCGAAACTACATTTTTGGTAAATAGTTTATTTCATAAAAACGCAGAATGCCTCAAAATTTATTCACTTAAATAGTTGCTTATTTGGAACCGCTTACAGCTTTAGCTTCACGTAAAAAAAGTACGATAACAAGACTTAATACAAACTCCCGAATTTTCAAACTTATTTTAAAGGCGATCCAGGAAAAAAAAGGCGAAAATATTATTGCTCTTGATTTGAGAAAAATACCTGAAGCAGTAAGTGATTTTTTTGTTATATGCGATGCATCCAGCACAACACAGGTAAGAGCAGTTGCAGATTTTATAGAAGACACAATAAAAAAAGAATTGGGAGAAAATCCGTACAGGCATGAGGGCTACAATGTTCTACAATGGGTTTTAATTGACTATGTAAATATTGTAGTACACGTTATGCTTCCGGCAACCCGAAAATTTTACAAATTAGAAGAAATGTGGAGTGATGCAGTTTTGCATGAATATTAAATTAATCAACTAATTATAACCTTGAGAGATTAGAAAGTATGGCACAGGAAAACAATAAAATTAAACCCGATTTATACGATAAAGGCGACGGAGATAAAACTCCACGCCGTGGCCCCCGTTTTAGTATTTATTGGATATATGCATTAGTAGCAGTTAGCTTAATTGGGTATAATGTTTTTAACATCAACAAACCAGATGTTCAAACAACTACTGAACAGGCATTCAAAGAAAATATGCTGAAGAATGGTGATGTTGATAAAATTGACATTGTAAGAAACAAAGACCTCGTTCGCGTTTATATTAAAAAAGATGCGCTCAATAAAGAGTTCTACAGGTCAAAATTTAAGGATGCAATCACAAAAGACCCATCAACAACTCCATTGTTTGAGTTTAGCGTAAGCGATTGGGAAAGCTTTAACAGAAGGCTTGATCAATTTTACAAAGACAACAATCTTCCCGAAGTCCCGCAATCTGTGTATGAGGAAGGCCAATGGCTAGGCCCTTTTGCAAATACTTTAATAACGGTTTTAATATTTGTCGGAATATGGGTATTCCTAATGCGAAAAGTAGGCGGCGGGGCTGGAAGCGGTGGTCCTGGCGGAATTTTCAATATTGGCAAATCAAGAGCAACATTGTTTGATAAAGGAACAAAAGTGAATATAACTTTTACTGATGTAGCAGGTTTGGACGAAGCCAAAGTAGAAGTTATGGAAATTGTTGATTTTCTAAAAAACCCAAAGAAATATACTGCATTAGGAGGAAAAATTCCAAAAGGTGCATTATTAATAGGCCCTCCCGGAACTGGTAAAACATTATTGGCGAAAGCTATGGCCGGTGAAGCCCAGGTTCCTTTTTTCAGCATGAGCGGCTCTGATTTTGTTGAACTCTTTGTGGGGGTGGGTGCAAGCCGTGTGCGCGATTTGTTTAAACAGGCAAGAGAAAAATCTCCTTGTATAATTTTTATTGATGAAATTGATGCTATTGGGCGTGCACGCGGAAAAAATGCTATTGTAAGTAATGATGAAAGAGAAAATACTCTAAACCAGCTATTGGTTGAAATGGATGGTTTTGGGGGTGAAAGTGGAATAATTATTTTGGCGGCTACAAACCGTCCGGATGTACTTGATTCAGCGCTATTACGCCCTGGCCGTTTCGACAGGCAAATATCAATTGACAGACCTGATGTAAAAGGAAGGGAAGATATTTTCAGGGTACATTTAAAGCCAATTAAAGTTTCTCAAAAGCTCAACATATTTAAACTGGCAGAGCAAACGCCTGGTTTTGCAGGTGCAGATATAGCCAACGTTTGCAATGAAGCAGCATTAATTGCCGCACGAAAGGGGAAGGAAATGGTTGATATGAGTGATTTTCAGGATGCGATTGACAGAGTTATCGGCGGTCTTGAAAAAAAGAATAAAATTATTTCTCCCGAAGAAAAAGAAATTATTGCCTATCATGAGGCTGGCCACGCCATTTGCGGATGGTTTTTAGAACACGCATATCCTTTATTAAAAGTAACTATTGTGCCCCGTGGCTCTGCGGCTTTAGGATATGCACAATATACTCCGAAAGAACAGTATTTATATAATACCGAGCAATTGATGGATCAATTGTGTATGACACTTGGAGGAAGAGCTTCTGAAGAAATTTTCTTCGGAAAAATTTCAACAGGCGCATCTAACGATTTGCAGCAAATAACCAAAACTGCTTATTCAATGATCACAGTATATGGGATGAATGAAAGGATTGGCAATATTAGTTTTTATGATCCTTCACAGGAAAATTCCTTTACTAAACCTTACAGCGAAAAAACAGGTGAAATAATTGACGAAGAAGTAAGAAAACTAATTGAGTCTGCCTATATAAGAACGAAGGCTTTGCTTACTGAAAAAAGAGTGCAGGTAGAAACACTTGCCAAAGAACTTTTGGTAAAAGAAGTATTATTTCAAAGCGATGTTGAAACATTAATTGGCAAAAGGCCTTTTGATGACAAAAGGCATGAAGAAGAAATAGGCGACGAAGATATTGCCGATCATCAAAACGGAAGCATCAGCGCAGGTGTTCCCCCTTATGACAGCAGTATTACCACGCAGGTTTCAAAACAACCTGCCTCCTGATTATGAAAGCTTCATCAGCAAAAAAAAATATCTTACATAAAATTAAACAGGCACTGGCAAAACCAGTGCCTTTGCCTTTTAAAACCCAGCACCCATCGCAA
The DNA here is from genome assembly GCA_040002335.1 of Parafilimonas sp. Classification (GTDB taxonomy): domain Bacteria; phylum Bacteroidota; class Bacteroidia; order Chitinophagales; family Chitinophagaceae; genus Parafilimonas. The sequence goes on from JBDUEO010000019.1 coordinate 12,188, forward strand.
CAAATTTTTGAAAAACAACCGCATGACCTTGAAGTAGCATTTGCCGAAAATTTTACAGAGGTTGCTGGCAAGTTTTCTTTTTGTATTAATGCTGAAGAATTATCCGTGCAATTGCAAACATTGCTTACATCCAGAAACTGGAAAAAAATTTTTATAAAAGATGATAAACTGCAGCACTCTTTGCAATCTGCGGGGTTGCAAATTGAATACACAACTGATCTTGCCAATTGTGATGCAGCCATTACAGGCTGCGAATTTTTAATTGCACGAACCGGAAGTATTATGCTAAGTACAGCGCAGCAAAGCGGCCGCACTGTGAGTGTATATACGCCGATACACATTTGTATTGCCTATACAAATCAATTGGTGGACGATAGTAAAGACGCATTGCAGATTATGCAGAAAAAGCATCAGCAAAAATTACCATCATTAATAACCTTTGCAACTGGCCCAAGCCGTACCGCTGATATAGAAAAAACGCTGGTTACAGGTGTTCATGGGCCGAAAGAAGTTTTCTGTTTTCTAATTCAGAAATAAAAGCTTGTATATGTATTCAATAAAAATTTTAACTCAAAAATTTTACTAAAAATCAGTCACTTACAAAGCTTCAATTAAAAATCTCTTGTTTTATAAATTAATTTATTGCATCTTCGCGCTCCAAAAAAATTAGCCCGGGATGGCGGGCAACACAAAAAAATTATACATGAGTAAATTACATTTCACAACAAAACATGCGAACGAGGCTACCGTGCAGCGTAACTGGTACGTTGTTGACGGCACCAATCAAACCGTTGGTCGTATGTGTTCAAAAATTGCTGCTGTTTTACGTGGCAAGAACAAAGCCTATTATACTCCACATGTTGATTGCGGAGATTTCGTAATTGTTATTAATGCTGGCAAAGTAAAATTTACAGGCAACAAACTGGAAGATAAAGTTTATCAAAATTTCAGTGGTTATCCTGGTGGTTTAAGAGAAGAATCAGCAAAAGATCTTTTGAAACGCAGACCTGAAAACGTAGTTGAGCGGGCAGTAAAAGGTATGTTACCTAAAAATCGCCTTGGCAGAAAAATGTATAAAAAATTGTTTGTGTATGCAAACGCCGAGCATCCGCATACTGCACAACAACCTAAAGAATTCAAATTTTAATCCCCTCCCCAGCAGGGGAATAAAAAATTAATAAATGGAAAAACAAAAAAATGCTGTAGGTCGTCGTAAAGAAGCAGTTACCCGTGTTTTTATTTCAAAGGGTAATGGCAAGATCACGATAAATAACAAAAGTTATAAGGAATATTTTTCGCTTGAATACCTGCAGAACCAGGTTGAAGCACCTTTAAAAACTGTTGAATCACTCGACAAATTTGATATTGTAATTAATGCAAGTGGTGGCGGCGTTAAAGGCCAGGCAGAAGCTGCAAAACTTGGTATCGCACGTGTGTTGCTTGAGATCAACCCGGAGTATCGGCCGGTTTTAAAAGCCGCAGGTTTTTTAAAGCGTGATCCTCGTGGTGTTGAGCGTAAAAAGTTTGGCCACAAAAAAGCAAGACGCAGTTACCAGTTCAGCAAACGTTAATTTTAAAACTGTTAGCTATTGGCCATTGGCGTTTAGCTAATAGTAAATCAAAAATAATTTTTCATAAAAGCTAACGGCTATAAGCCAGCAGCTAAAAGCTAAAAATACAATGGAACAAAACACTTCATTACAACAGCAATTACTCGAAGCAGGTGTACATTTCGGTCATCTGCGTAAGAAGTGGAATCCAAAAATGTTGCCTTACATTTTTGCTGAAAAAAAAGGCATACATATTATTGACCTTAACAAAACGGTTGATGCTTTGCAGGAAGCTTCTGCTGCTCTAAAGCAAATTGCAAAAAGCGGTAAGAAAATTATGTTTGTTGCAACAAAAAAACAGGCAAAAGAAATTGTAACCGAATGTGCCCAGCGCGTTAATATGCCATTTGCAACAGAAAGATGGTTAGGCGGAATGCTTACCAATTTTAATACTGTGCGCAAAAGCGTTAAAAAAATGCAGAGCATTGAGAAAATGCTGAATGATGGCAGCGCAGAAAGCCTTACAAAAAAAGAACGCCTTACTTTAACACGCGATAAGGAAAAAATGGAAAAGGTGCTGGGTGGTATTGCGCAGCTTGGCCGCTTGCCGGCAGCGTTATTTATTATTGATATCGGGCACGAGCATATTGCATTAGCTGAAGCAAAACGCCTTGGCATTACTACTTTTGGAATGGTGGATACCAACTCCGATCCTAATAAAATTGATTTTCCTATTCCTTCAAATGATGATGCTACAAAATCTATCGCCATCATTACCAATTATATTGTTTCAGTAATAGCTGAAGGCCTTGCAGAACGCCAGGCAGCAAAAGACGACGAAACAATTACTGACGAAGTAGATAACGATGCAGAAAAAAGAGCTGCACGTTTGCAGGCAGAAGCAGAATCTGAAGGCGGCCGTAAAAGAGGCGAAGGCGGTGGAGACAGAAACCGTGGCGGAGGCGGCGGACCAACCAAACGTCGTGTGCCAAGCAGAAGGCCTGCCGGCGGCGGCGGTGGACCAAGATAAATTTCAAACATATTTTAAGCTGCATCGCGCAGCCATAAATAATTTTCTAATAAATAATATTGGAGGAATAAGATATGAGTACTACAACACCTGTATCAGCGGCGGAAATTAATAAGCTGCGCCAGGCAACCGGCGCGGGAATGATGGATTGCCGGAAAGCATTAACAGAAACAAATGGCGATTTTGAAGGAGCTATTGACTGGCTTCGTAAACAGGGTCAAAAAGTTGCCGCTAAACGCAGCGACCGTGAGGCAAAGGAAGGGGTAATCATTGCAAAAACTACGGATGATCATAAAAGCGGTATTATAGTTTGTGTAAGCTGCGAAACTGATTTTGTGTCGAAGAATACTGATTTTGTTGCATTTGCGCAAAGCATTGCCGATGCAGCTATTAGCAACAATGTAAAATCGCTTGATGAACTAAATGCTGCTAAAGTTGGCGGTTCAACCGTGGCAGATTTAGTGAATGATAAACTAGCTTCCATAGGTGAAAAGATCGGCGTTACTAAATTTGAACGCGTTGATGCACCTTATGTTGCTTCATACATTCATGGCGCAAACCGCATGGGCGTTTTGGTTGGCTTAAGTAAAGAAGCTGCCGATGCGGGTAAAGATGTTGCCATGCAAATTGCAGCAATGAATCCTGTGGCAGTAGATGCTGATGCAGTTCCTGCTGAAACCATTGAACGAGAAAGAAGCATTGCCATTGATCAAATGAAACAAGACCCGAAAATGGCTGGCAAAACAGATGAAATGCTGGGCAAAATTGCACAGGGAAAACTCAATGCCTTTTTTAAAGAGCAAACCCTAACTGCCCAAATGTTTGTAAAAGGCGAAAACAATGAAACCGTGGGCGACTATCTTAAAAAAACTGATAAAGACCTTAAAGTAATTGAATTTAAAAGAGTGGCTTTAGGTTAAAAATATTTCAGCGCTAATAATAAAAAGGGAATGAGTGATCGTTCCCTTTTTTAATGCGGCAGGTTTTCCGAAGCAATCAGATGGGTTTACAAGATGTGTGTTGGAGTTTAAAAACAACCAGATAGCTTTCGTTGCTGCCGTATGTTCACAAAGTAGATTCGCTTGCTAAACAGAAGTTTTCTTGGATGGCGCACATTCATCATCTACTTTAGTACTAACGATAATTCAATTTACCATTATGCAAACTCCGGAAACGCTATACAAAAATCTATTTGTTGATGTTCAGCTTAAAAAGGTCTTTCCCGATAATAAAACCTTTGTTGATTGCACACCAAAGCGAAAACCAGAGGATATTGTTGCTGATTATGAAAAACTCAACAACCCTTCCACCGAAGAAATTAAAAAATGTGTAGAAGATAATTTTACGCTTCCGCCCGAAGCTGCGCCCGGTCATCATACCGAAATAAAAGATAATGTAGTTGAACACATTGAAGAATTATGGCAGGTTTTACAACGCAGTGCCGATACCGTAGCAGAAGGCAGCTCACTAATACCTTTACCAAAACCTTACATTGTTCCCGGCGGCAGGTTTCGCGAAGTTTTTTACTGGGATTCTTATTTCACCATGCTTGGCCTTGCAGAAAGCGGGCTTTGGAATGTTATTGAAAACATGATTGACAATTTTGCATACCTTATTATCACATACGGTTTTATTCCAAACGGCAACCGC
>JBDUEO010000020.1:0-16347 GCA_040002335.1 Parafilimonas sp.
AAAAAAATACAGGATAATAGTTTGGTTGAAACAAGCCTTAGTTTACTTACGCCTTTCCTTGCATATATATTAGCTGAAACTTTTCACGCATCAGGCATATTGGCTGTGGTAACTGCAGGCATTTTTATTTCGTGGCGGTCACGTGAAATATTTTCTTTTCAAACAAGATTGCTTACCACCGGCGTTTGGAATACCGTTGTTTTTTTACTGAATGGTATTATTTTTATTTTGATCGGTTTACAATTGCCCGATCTTGTAAAAGATCTTTCAAGCACCACTTTATCAAAACTTATTGGCGATGGCATCATCATAAGTATTGCAACGATTATTATAAGAATTCTGTGGGTTTTTGCCGGCAGTTACTATCAGCAAATATTAAAAAGAAAAAAGCCAGATGATAAAAATGATGAAACACTTGACTGGAAAAATGTATTGATTGTTGCATGGACAGGAACGCGGGGAGTTGTAAGTTTAGCAACAGCGCTTGCTTTGCCGCTTACTTTAGAAAACGGCGATGATTTTCCTAAAAGGCATTCTATTTTATTGCTTGCTTTTTCTGTAATAATGATAACCTTGGTAGTACAAGGCTTAACGTTGCCTTTGTTGATTCGGTTGTTGAAAATAAAACCCATAACTATTGAGCAGCAGAAGGAAGAAGATGAACTTAATTTAACGCTTACACAAAGCAGCCTGCAATTTATTGATAATGATTTTCCCATGCACATTGATAAAAAAGCTGCAGACAGAATAAGAAAACGTTATGAATTTAATTATAATCTTCTCCATAACAGGCAAAATGTGCATTCGCAAAAAAATCAAATTGAATCAGAGTTTAATTTGGTACACCAGTTTTTATTAGCGCAACTTGAAATAATAAAATTTCAACGGGAATTGATCATGTCGTTTCAAACCAAAGGCAGTTTTAGCGAAGAAGCATTAAGCAAAGCTGAAAGAGAATTAGATATTGAAGAACTGCGCATTAATTCATCCATTGAAAAAGGTGAAGCATCTGTAAGAATTGCTAATGATGATGCTGTTTAATACTTAAGGTTAACAGCGTTTCTAAATCTTTTTCTTATAAAAAATTCTAAAAAAAAACTTCTGCTGCTTAAACAATAGGCAGCAGAAGTAATATGAAAGAAACTTGTTGTTATAAATTATAATTGACCGTTATTAAAATATAAAAGATTGAAAGCTTAGAATTGTTTATCAGCTCCATTCTTCAGCATCTTTTTCCTCTTGAGCTTTATATACTTTTCCTGAAATGTAAACGCTTAATTCATACAAGGCAAACAGCGGAAGAAAAACAATTGTTTGGCTGTACCAATCAGGGCTTGGTGTAATTACAGCGGCAACAATTAATAAAATAACAATAGCATATTTGCGTGTACGTTTTAAAAACTGCGGCGTAACAATACCAATTTTTGTAAGTGCATACGTAAGCACGGGCATTTCAAAAGCAATACCGCAACCTACAATAACATCAGTAAGGTTGTCAATATAATCGTTTATGGTTGGCCTTGTTGTTACCAAATTAAGCGCACTTACCTGGAAGCTTGCTAAAAAATTAAACGTGAATGGTCCCAAAACAAAATACCCGAAAGCAGAACCTAAAAAGAAAAAGAAGGACACCCAAAATATTACAAACCTCGTTCCTTTTAGTTCTTTTGGCTTAAGCGCCGGTTTTAAAAAACGCCAGAACTCCCAAAAGATATATGGAAACGCAGCTATTAAACCGCCTACAAATGCTATAGAAAAACTGCTAAAAAACTGGCCGCCAAAAGTGGTTGTTTGCATGCTGATATTTACAGGCGGCAGGCATAATTCGTTTCCTAAACCTAATGAATGGCTGAGGCGGCAAATAACACGGTAACTTATAAAATTTGGATTGATTGGGCCGGCAATCACATTATCAAATACCCATTGTATTTTAACGAATATAATTATTGCAAAAAGAAGTATTACTACTAAAGAGCGAATGATGTGCCATCTTAATTCTTCTAAATGATCTACGAAGGCCATTTCGCCTTTACCCTGACTTCTTCGACCGAAAAAACCTTCTGCCATTATATTTTCCTGTTTTATAAAAGGTCACAAATGTACGTGGCTGGCAAGCACTTGGTTTAATAAAAATTGATAAAGTTGTAAAGTTATTTAGCGAAGCAGCTTAATCTTTACCATTTCAATGCGCGTATCACTTACATTTAAAATGTCAAATTCGTATTTATCTATTATGATGCGCTCTTTGGCACGCGGAATAGTTTGATGCTTATCAATAATGTAACCTGATAATGTTTCAGATTCAGTTTCGGGAAAAGAAAGGTCATATTTTTCATTCAAATAATCCAGCTCAAGCCTTCCTGAAAACATAAATTCATTTTCAGCAATTTGCTTTTCAACAAATTCTTCTGTATCATATTCGTCTTCTATTTCACCAAAAATTTCTTCCAGTATATCTTCCATTGTTATTATGCCGGCAGTACCTCCAAATTCATCAACCACCCAGGCAATACTTTTTCTTTCTTTATTAAATTTATTCATTAAATCTGTTGCGCTCATAGTTTCAGGTACCACCGGAATGGGTAATAAAATAGAACGCAGATCTGCAGGCTTTTTAAAAAAATCAAGTTGATGAACGTAGCCTTGTATGTTATCAATATTACCTTCATAAACTACCACTTTGCTTAATTTGGTTTCTACAAAATGCTTTAAAGCATCTTCAACAGATATGCCTATTTCAACCGCTTCTATTTCTGTTCGCGGCACAAGGCATTGTCTTACTTTAACCAGCGGCAACGATAAAGCATTCTCAAAAAGCTCGGTATTTAATTCCTGCGAATCCGGGTCTTGTTCTTTTGATTGCTGGTAAAAATGTTCCAGGTCAATTTTAGAAAACGGCTCGCCTTTATCTTTTACCCTTACGTTAAAAAGATATTTTAAAATACCTTCTGCAAGGTTTACAAACAAGGAAGAAACCGGATTGAATAAATTGTAAAACAGTTTTGCAAGCGGCGCAAAAAAACTTAATAAACTATCGTTGCGTGCACGAAAAATAGCTTTGGGTATAAACTCGCCAATAATTAAAACTACCAATGCAGAAAGAATGGTATCGAACAACAACTTTACATATTCATTTTGCAGTTGTAAAGGATTCCATAAAGAAGTGCGCATTAGTTCGCTGAACAGTAATCCATATATAACAAGAAAAACGTTTACGCCAATTAAACAGGTGCCTAAAAAACGCGAAGGCTTCTCCATTAGTTTTGAAAGAATGCTGCCGCTGTTTAAACCTTGCTTTTTTTTCAGCTCGATAGAAAGCCTGCTGGCGCTGATAAAAGCAATTTCAAGCCCTGAAAAAAATGCTATAAAAAGAAGTGTAAAACCAATCCAGATTAATAAATTCACTGAGTCCATAAACCGAATATAGTGTATTATTTATTTGCTTCTTCCTGCAACGGAAAACGCTGGTTTTTTCCCATTTCTAAAATCCAGTCTTTGCGTTTCAGTTCAAAGTTGGTTCCAAGGTATAAACGTCTTACCTGTTCATTCGCGGCAAGTTGTTCGGCGGTGCCATGTTGAAAAATTTGTCCGTCAATTAAAAGATAAGCGCGATCGCAAATCGAGAGGGTTTCATTTACATTATGATCAGTTATAAGTATTCCGATATTTTTATATTTTAATCTTGCCACAACGCCTTGAATATCTTCCACTGCAATCGGGTCAACACCGGCAAAAGGTTCATCCAGTAAAATAAATTTTGGATCAACTGCAAGCGCTCTTGCAATTTCTGTTCTGCGCCTTTCGCCGCCGCTTAAACTATCGCCATTATTTTTTCTTACATGATTTAAATTAAATTCTTCCAGCAGCACTTCTAATTTTTCCATTCGTTCCCGCTTCTTCAGTTTCGTCATTTCAAGCACGGCCAGAATATTATCTTCCACAGTAAGTTTTCTAAAAACAGATGCTTCCTGCGGCAAATATCCAATACCCATTTGCGCCCGTTTATACATTGGTATTTTTGTTATGTTCTGTTCATCTAAAAACACTTCTCCTGAATCTGCTCTAATCAATCCAACCACCATATAAAAAACGGTGGTTTTGCCCGCGCCATTCGGGCCAAGTAAACCAACAATTTCACCTTGTTGTACGTTAATGGAAACATCGTTTACAACGGTGCGGCTGCTATAACTTTTAAATAAATTTTTTGTACTGATAACTATATTCAAAATAATTTCTTTTAACAAAAATAGATGATGGCTGATAAATGAAGTGTTACACTTTATTTACTGATTCACAATTTTTATCGCTGCTTTCAATTTCCAGTGTTACATGCTGAATATTCATGTGCTCTAATGAATGCTTAAATTGATGTTTTATTTTTTCCACTTCATCCATTGATGCTTTGGCATCAATTACAATATGCGCTGTTAATGCATTTTCTGTTGTGCTCATGGCCCATAAATGTATGTGATGAATTTCCTGTAAGCCTTTTACAGTGGCGGCAACTTTTTTTACTTCCTGCAGGTTTAAATCTGCAGGAACACCATCCAGCGATAAACGCAAACTTTCTTTTAATAAATTCCATGTGCCAAACAAAATAGTTAGTGCTACAATAATGCTTAGCGCGGGATCAATCCAAAACCAATTTGTGAATTGTATAATAATACCTCCAATAACAAGTGCTAACGAAACCAATGCATCGCTAAGCAAGTGCAGGTAAGCAGATTTAATGTTCAAATCTTTTTTCCTGTCACGCATAAACATCAATGCTGTAACGCCGTTAATAATTATACCAATACCTGCAACCCATGCGATAGTTGTGCCCGGCAATGGTTGTGGATTGGATAACCTTTGTATTGCTTCATACATAATTGCGCCAATAGAAACCATTAAAACCATTCCGTTAAACAGGGCAACAAGAATAGATGTTTTACGATAACCATACGTATAATTTTCGTTTGACTGCACTTTCATTAAACGAAAAGCGAGCAGTGATAAACTTAATGATACAACATCTGCAAGATTATGCCCGGCATCACTTAATAAAGAAAGAGAATGAATGTAAAAACCTGTAAACGCTTCAACCAATACAAATAAAAAATTCAACGCAATGCCCACTATAAAAGCTGTATTTGCTTTTTGCGGTTCAATAGAATGATGGTGATGATGGTCGTTGTGCGTGTGCGCCATAAACAAATATAAATAGCTGCCTTTTTATGCATCAGTAATTTTGCAAGCGTGTTGCAATAAACATATAATTAGCATTTATTTATAGTATGCAATAATAGCTTAAATCGCTTTTCATTCTTTACGTTTGCGTTAACCGATGAAACAACATCACTTTAATTTCAGAGATCAGCATTTATGGCTTTCGCCCGAAAGAACTATTTTTTGGGAAGATGAAAAAGCGCTCATTTTATCTGACAGTCATTTTGGTAAAACGGGGCATTTTAGAAAAGCCGGCATACCACTGCCGCAAAATCTTTTTTTAGAAGACCTGCAGCGGTTATTTAACCTGTTGCAATTTTATAAACCCGATCAATTAATTGTTGTTGGCGATTTGTTTCACAGCAAATCAAACAAAGAACATTTGTTGTTTGAAAAATGGAGAAACGATTTTACACAGCTTGAAATTTTACTGGTAAAAGGCAATCATGATGTGTTGCGCGATGAATGGTACGAACAAATAAAAATTACTGTATTTGCCAATGAACCTTTGCGCAGAAATGCACTTGCTTTTTTACATGATTATGCGCATATTGAAAAATTCCCGGAACATGAAGACGCTTATTTTTTGACCGGCCATTTACATCCCGGTATTTTTATTAAAGGCAGAGGCAGGCAACATTTAAGCTTTCCCTGTTTTTATTTTAATGAACAATTTGCTGTACTGCCCGCATTCTCAAAATTCAGCGGGCTTGCATTAATTAATAAGAAAAAAACAGACAATGTTTTTGCAATTGTGAATGGTGAATTAATGGAAGTATAATTCAGTTTCAGATACAAGAAAACTGCAACTACTTTATCTCAACATCGTAAGGCAATCTTGCCTGCGGAATATTTATAATTTCAGATAATTGTTTTGATTTCTTAAGAAGATTATATTGCTGCAATCCTATTTCTTTTATCATCGCTTTTTGCTGGCTTTGCGCACTGAACGTTCCATTTTCTGTAAGCTCCTGAAACCAGTTTTTTTGTTCAGGATATTCTCTTGTTCTGTAATCTTTTAATTTGGCCATGCGCGCCGCGCAATCAACTGCATCCTGCAACGTTCCGGTTCTGTCAACCAAACCTACGCCAATTGCTCTTTTGCCAACCCAAACACGGCCTTGCGCAATACTATCAATGTACACAACATCTTTTTTTCTTCCGTTGGCAACACGTGTTTTAAACAAATCGTATATCGTATCAACCGAAGCTTGTACAAAGTTTTTTTCCTGGTCGGTTAATGGCCTGCTGATAGAACCAAGATCTGCGTACGGCCCGGTTTTTACACCATCGAATGTTACGCCGAGCTTATCATTAAAAAAGTCTTTTAAATTGGCCATCACGCTAAACACGCCAATAGAACCTGTAATAGTTGTTGCATCTGCAAACACAGAATCTGCATCGCAGGAAATATAATAACCGCCTGAAGCTGCGTAATCGCCCATACTTACAACCACAGGTTTTTGTTTTTTTGCAAGCGAAATTTCCCGCCATATTGCTTCGCTTGCCATTGAACTTCCGCCCGGTGAATTCACGCGAAGCACGATGGCTTTTACATCATCATCCAGCCTTGCTTTGCGAATGATTTTTACAAAATCATCGCTTCCAATCTGGTCTTTATCACCACTGCCATCAACAATATCGCCCTGCGCATAAATAATATCAATTTTACCGCCACTGCCATTTTTTGCAAAATTTATTGCAGCGGCATAATTACCTAAAGAAACAAAGTTGATATTTTCTTTCTGGCCTTTATGCAGGCGTGTAAGCAATTCAGATTTTACTTCATCATCATATTTTAACCCATCAACCAAATTATATTTTAATGCATCATTTGCAGTTTGCACGGCACCGGTATTTGCAAGCTGGTGTAAACTCGCAGTATCTGTGTGGCGCGCATCTGCAGTTATCATTAATAAATTATTATAAATATCATTCAGCCAAACTGTTGTTTGCAGGCGATTGGCATCCGTCATTTCTGTAACGCGCAAAGGCTCGGTAGCGCTTTTAAATTTACCGGCGTAAAAAATTTCAGGTTTTATTTCAAGCTTATCCAGTAACCCTTTTAAAAACATTTCATCAACAGAAAACCCATTCCATTCTACGCCACCGGCAGGGTTGCAATACACTTTATTGGCAACGGTTGCAATGTAGTATGCGCTTTGCGGAATAACACTTCCATAAGCAATTATAAACTTGTTGCTTTTTTTAAAATCCGTTAGTGCTATTCTTAATTCTTCGCTCGCCGCATAACCATTTTCGTTGTCGCCGGCTTTAATATAAATACCTTTAATTGATGAATCTGTTTTAGCATAATGTATCATGCGTACCAAATCGTATAAGCCCGGAACATCTTTGGAATGATCTCCCAAAAAGCTGCTTAAAGGATCGGTTTTTGCCTGTTCGGAAAAACCTTTACTAAGATCTAACAGCAACACACCATTTGAACCAATATCAGGTTTGGAAGGAGATGTGGCGCTTCCGATAATAATAGAAAATGCAAAGAATATGGCTAAACTAAAAACAATTAATGCAACCAGTGATGCCAAAAAAATCTTTAAAAAACTTCTCATTTCTGTTTGTATTTACCTTTGCGGTTGAAATATTTTATTACACTTAATAAGCTAAACAATTGCCGTTTTACAAATAAAATTGCAAAGCTCAATTATATACGTAGCGCGCAAAAATAAAGATATTTGCCACTTTTAATAATTAGAATTTATGAGTACAGCATTTTTGCTTACAGGTGGTAATTTGGGAAATCGTTTACAAAATCTTGAAGATGCAGTAACACTCATTAAAAAAAATTGTGGTAATATTCTGCAATTATCTTCTGTTTATCAAACTGCCGCGTGGGGTTTTGCTGATCAGCCCGATTTTTATAACCAGGCAATTGCAATACAAACTTCACTTAAGCCGGATAATTTAATGCAGGCGTTGCTTGATATTGAAAAAATTATGGGCAGGGAGAGAAGTTTTAAAATGGCACCGCGTATTATTGATATTGATATTTTACTGATGGATAAAATGATTTATCAATCACAAATTGTTACTATTCCGCACCCGCATTTAACGGAAAGAAGATTTGTTTTAACGCCGCTTGCAGAAATTGCCGGCGATAGTATACACCCGTTTTTTCATAAAACAATTAATGAATTATTACTTGATTGTAAAGATGAATTAACTGTGCATAAAATTTCGGCCAACAAGTAAATGCCTCGGTTAATTTTGAAGCCGATGCAATATCATTTTATAGCCATTGAAGGAAACATCGGCGCAGGCAAAACAACACTTGCACATTTGCTTGCAAAAAAATTAAATGCGCGTTTAATTTTAGAACAGTTTGCCGACAATCCTTTTCTCCCCAAATTTTACGAAAATCCAAAACAGAATGCATTTCCGCTGGAATTATTTTTTATGGCCGAACGCTACAAGCAATTAAAAGATATGATTCATACCAGCGATCTTTTTCAAAGCGTAACGGTGTCTGATTATATTTTTACCAAATGTTTGTTGTTTGCAAAAGTAAATTTACCTGAAGAAGAGTTTAGACTGTATCAACGTTTGTTTGATATTATGCAACAGCAATTATCTTTTCCCGACATAATTATTTATTTGCATTCGCCTGTACAAAAGCTGCAGAAAAATATTAAAAGACGTAATCGTTTATACGAGCAAAAAATTCCTGACGAATATTTATTCAACATACAGGAAACATACACCAGTTACATAAAGCAGCATAATATAAAAACAATTTTTATTGATGCTTCTGAAGCTGATTTTTTAAGTGATGAAACGCATTTGCAAACCATCCTTAATGCGTTAGATCATCAGTTTGAAAGCGGGCAACAATATTTTACGTTGTAGTGTTTTGCATGATATGTTTATTATAAGATTATCATGATTGAATACGAAGCGCTATAACTCAACCTAAAATCAAAAAGTTCAATCGTATTTTCGCTCACTTCATGGCAAAACAAACAACTTCCGGTTCTTTTGATGCAATTAAAATTCCTGAATTCAGAAGCCTTGTTACAGGCAGGTTTTGTTTTGTAATGGCATTGCGCATGATGACCACTTTGCTTGGCTGGTGGATTTATAATTTAACCAATGCACCTTTTGCAATTGGCTTAATTGGTTTAAGCGAAGTAGTGCCCGCAGTTTCGCTGGCTTTATATGCCGGTCATGTAATTGATAAGAGCGACAAACGAAAATTATTAGTACGCGGCATTATTTTATATTTTACCGCGGCAGTAATCCTGTTAACGCTTTCAACAAAAAATGTAAGCCATATTTTTTCAAACAATACTATTGCCATTTGCATTTATGCAATTGTTTTTTGTACCGGTGTCGTGCGTTCATTTGTTGGTCCTGTTTTTAGTGTAATACTGGCGCAGGTAGTGCCAAAAAGTTTATTACAAAATGCCACTACCTGGAACCAGGGTTCTTATTTATCGGCGTCTGTTAGTGGCCACGCAATTGGCGGTTTATTAATTGCCACATTAGGCAATACCGGCACTTTTACGGTAATTGTTTGTTTGATAATAGCAGCATTTTGTATTCTGCTCAACATAAAACCAAAGCCGCCTTTAGGCAATGCATCAGAAAAGAAAACATGGGAAAGCGTAAAGGAAGGATTGAATTTTGTATTTAAAACCAAAGAAATTTTAGGCGCACTTTCGCTCGATCTTTTTGCGGTATTATTTGGCGGTGCAGTAGCTATGGTACCGGTTTATGCGCGGGATATTTTGAAAGTTGGCGCCGAAGGTTTTGGGCTTTTAAACGGCGCATCAGACATGGGCGCTATCTGCAGCGTTATATTATTAACTGCTTTTCCTATGCGCGCTAAACAAGGTTATAAATTGTTGTTCGCCGTGTTTGGATTTGGCATTTGCATTATTTGTTTCGCCATATCAAAATTATTTATTCTTTCTTTTATTGCCTTGCTTATAAGTGGTATGCTTGATGGTATAAGCGTAGTAATTCGCGGCACTATTGTACAATTAAAAACACCGGATAATATGCGTGGCCGGGTGATGAGCGTAAACTCTATGTTCATCAATTCCAGCAACGAATTTGGGCAGTTTGAAAGTGGCTTAATGGCAAAATTAATGGGCGTTGTTCCGTCTGTAATTTTTGGAGGATGTATGACGGTTGCCGTAGTAATTGGCACCTGGTTTAAAGCGCCATCATTAAGAAAAATGGAGTATTGATTTTTGAAGCACTTCCATGTGAATTTATCTTTTTGTTACAGCTAAAACTACTTTCAAATTTGGCTGAAAACAAGCACCAACAAAATTTATTTCCAATTTTAATTTTTGCGTAAATCAAACAATAAGGCATATATTTTTTTCAACTTAATTATCGCTAATCTTTCTTATTCATTACCGGTTGTACATCTACATTAAATCCAACGCCAAGTCCTTTGGCTTTAATCCATTTTCCAAGACTTGTTGTTCTGTGCCACGTACCTGAATTTAATAATGCTGCTGACAAAAACAATACGCCTCTTTCAGTTCCTGATTTTCCACCATCAATCCATTCAAGAGAAATTAATGCATCTTCTTTCAATACAATTTTGTACTTATTTAAATCTATATGATACAGTCCTGCCTGGTTGCCAACATGCAATAAAATATTGTTTGACAAAACATTTTCAAATGGCCGTCCATTCTTTAAAGAATAAATGTTGAATCTGAAAATGGCAGAGTCCATATGGTTTTCAGAAATATTGAAATTAAAAGATTTTAGTAAAGCCGGCCTTTTGCTTGTTTTTATTACGATACCTATTTCCGAACCTAAAAATTTAAGTGGTAATCCAATACTAAAAAAGTGTGAAGTAGTTGTATTTCCAAGCGTTCTTACAGGTAATGTCTTCGCAGTTATAACTACTTCCTGTAACGTATTCGTTTTTGATTTCATTTCAATAATGGCAACTGAATTTTCATTATTATGACTAACAGGTAAATACTTTTCGCTTTCATATCCTATCATTGAAACTTCAATGGTATCAGTAAGGCTTGCGGCAATTTGAAAACTGCCATCCACTTGAGAAACTGTACCGATATTTTTGTTTGGAATACCAAGATTTACATACGCTATTGGTTGTTTGGTTTGCGCATCAATCACCTTTCCTTTGAATAAAGAAATATTTTTTTTATTTGATAAAGGAAGATGGTAGTTAGAATCGGCACTATTACTTTGATATAATTTATTTGCGGTTTCAGTAAACAGGTTACTATTTCCATTCAGGTATTGGTTAAAAAAATTGATTGTGCATGAAATAACAGTATCGTAAAAGCCTGAGCATTTGATTGTGCGTTTCTTATCATATAAAGCCAGCGACGGTATAACAGAAAAATCTTCATGCGTGGCTTTAGCAAAGCGTAAATATTTTTTTTCAGTTTGTAGTAGTGGCAATATATTGTAAATAGAATCTGCAGCTTCTCCATCTTGCTTATGCCCGCTTTCTAAATAAGCGTATGAGGCATGTATAGTTTCAGGATGAAAGTAAGTGGCTTTTCTAAGTTGATTGAAGTCGTTATTTTCTTCATCTGAATCTCTGTAATAAAACATCTCAGAACCATCAAGCGATAGATAAGCTTTTATATTTGTATCATTCATTGTCATAAGTAACGAAGCCAAACCTCCCCAACTGTATCCTATCACTCCTATTTTTGTTGAATCAACATTTATATCTGTTTCCAGCTTATGCAATGCAAATAAACCATCATATACTTGCTCCATTAAATCTTCCGCTTTTGTAGTCATGTTGCCCGGATAGCGACCAACAGAAGTTATGCAGGCAACTATAAATCCGTTGCTTGCAAGTTGTTCAAATAATGGAATGTTTTCGTAGCTCATACCATTGTAAGCACATTGGTATATGATTAACGGAAAATGTTTCTCTGCCGGAATTGCATTTTTGTAACTGTTTGTTTTAAGATGGAGCAATTTTGATGTATCACTAATTTGCAGGTTAATGTTTATATATTGTAATAGCTCTGAGGTTAAGCCTGTAAAAACTGTATCATTCTGAAACTTGTTTGATCTCTCTTGCAGCATCTTCACAAACTCCAAATAATTCATTGCTGTATCATCACCCTTTCCAGAAACAGCCGGATACCAAACATCTATTTCAAGCGGTTTGAAATGAAGCGAATCTTTTTCTGACGTATCAGGTTTATAAATCCTTGTTGAATCTTTTAATATGATGCTTTTGTAGCCGGCAGCATACGCTGATAATGGTTGAACACTTTGGCAAAAAATATTAAACGTTTGAGAAAGAAAGCCAATAACAAAAATTAAATATTTCATAAGCACTTAAAGTGCCTAAAGTATAAGTTTATAATAGCTGCTTTTTTAGTATCAAGCCTTTTAACGAATGTTTGTGTGATAAGTTAGATTTATACTTGACACCAGCAGCCATTATAGAGTGTAATGAGTTTTATCTATATTCTCACTAATATAACAGGGTATATCAGCATTGTATTTACACTTGTTAGGTTGATCACTGTTACTGGTAACCGGGATTTTGCTGAATGTTTGGATTAGCTTGTAATTCAGTTTGTGGTATTGGCGCCACGCGGTGAAAATCTGAATATGGAATGGATAGCGGCCCGGGAATTGATCCCTGGTTGTTTACTCTTGTTATATCGCGCTGCAAACGGTTAAGATCATAAAACCTGTCGCCTTCAAATGCAAGCTCTTTTCTTCGTTCCGTAATAATATCATTTAAAAGATCAGCGCCGTTGGAATTGTAACCCGTAAAAGCCGGGTCTCTTGTTTGTGCCAATGCATTAAGGTAAGCCCGCGCATCATCTTCATTAGCCGGTAAAGAAGCTTCTGAGGCGATGAGATATATTTCTGATAAACGAAGCACTTTTATATTGTCTTTATCTTTTGTATTGGGTTCATTTTGATATTTATAAACAACCACTGCAGGCACGCCGGCTTTTGTATAATAAGGAACTAAAACACTTTGACGAATATCTGTTGAGCTGTATAAATTATATAAGTCTGATGATGCATAAATATCCATGTACCCATCAACATAAATTGCCGCTAGATCATCCGGCCCGTTATTATTAATAATATCCTGGTCTACTTCAAACATCTCTTCTACTGCATCTGTTTGAATGCCGGGATTCGCCCAAAATTCATCATACTTATCATAGCTTACCAAACTAAATTCACTGTTATTAATTACATCAACGGCAGCGCTTTTTGCATCCGCATTATCACCCATATATAAATATGCTTTTGCCAGTAAACCTTCAATGGAATATTTGCTTAAAGTAATTGAATTTGTATAACCAGGCGCTGTGGTAAACGCTGTTTTTAAATCGCTGATGATTTGTGCATATACTTCTTTTACGCTATTGCGCGATGGTTGCACCTGGGGATCGTAATGCAAAACAATTGGTACGCCTGCATTATCAGGATTATCTGTATAAGGCCGCGCATACGCGTTTACGAGTTTAAAATACATCAAAGCTCTTATAGCATACGCTTGTGCTTTTATCGCGGCAACGTTATCGCCGGTTACATCTGCATCAATTACTGTGTTGGCCCGCAGAATGCAACTGTAAGCTCCATCCCACATTTCTGTATATGTTCCATCGGTTGCTGTAAAGTTGTATTGAAATTGAGGGATATATCTGCCTGAATTTACGGCTTCTATAAAACCATTATCCGATTGCACATCGCCCACAACCGGAAAATCGCGGCCATAAACCGCCACTGCACGAAGGTTTGAATAAGCGCCGTTTAACGCATTTTGCAAAGCTAATTCTGTGGTAATGGCATCGCCGGTATTAATACTGCCAATCGGATTTCTTTCAATAAAATCTTTTGAGCATGAAGCTGATAAGATGATTAACAAAATTGCTATTGAACTTTTATTGATTAACTTTTTCATGTTGTACATTTTAATTTGGGTAAAGGATTAAAAACTTAATTTAATTCCTGCTGCAATTGTTTTAGGAATAAATACATCAAAATCGTTTATGCTTTGAATGCCTGTTTCAGGATCGAGCGGCAGGTATTTATCTTTTGCAAATGTTAGCAGGTTAGTGCCGCGTACATAAACAGATGCATTGGAAATATTCCATTTTTTCAACAGCGTTTTTGAAAACGCATACGACAATTGAATATCGCGCAGGCGTACATAACTTCCGTTGTATAAATAACGTGTTGATGCGCTGTTTGAATTAAGGTTGCCGCCAAGTATTATTTTGGGCACATTGGTATGATCGCCGGGTTTTTGCCATCTTGTTAACTGGCTGCTGAATTGATTTAAGCCACCTAAATAAGCGCCGTCGCTCATAGCATAACTATCCCAGTTGTCGTACACATAATTTCCATAGTTATAATAAAACTGTGCACTTAACGAAATGCCTTTGTACGTAAAGCTGTTTGTAAAAGAACCAAAATATTTTGGTGATGCAGATTTGCCTGATAACGTGGAAGGCGCTTTATTTATGTCGTTGGTTGTTTGTGCATGTGTGCCATCGGTGTACCACAGCGGATCGCCATTTGCAGCATCTACTCCTGCCCATAAAGGCAAATAAAATTCCTGTACATCGTGGCCCTGGGTTATATCAAATAATCCGCCATTTGGTATTGGCTTGCCTTTATATAAATCCAGCACTTTATTTTTATTAAAAGCAATGTTGAATTCAACATCCCAAATAAAATTTTTTGTTACGAATGGCTTTCCGCCAAGTGCAATTTCAAAACCTTTATTTTCAATACTGCCTACATTAAACAGTTGGCTTGCAAAACCTGAAGTACCAGAAAAAGGAACTGCGATTAACAGGTCAGAAGTTTTTCTGTAATAATAATCAAAGGTGCCTGTTATCCTGTTTTTAAGTAATGCAAAATCAAAACCGGCATCTGAAATTTTATTTTTTTCCCAGGTTAAATTGCTGTTGCCAACATTTGTGGGTGCGCCGCCCACCTGGCTTGCATACGTATTTCCAAAACCGTAAGTTGCAAGCGCCTGGTATTCGCCAAAACCCAATGCGTTACCATTTTGCCCATAAGAAGCTCTTAATTTTAGCAGGCTGATAAAGTTGCTTTCTTTTAGAAATTCCTCTTCACTTATATTCCATGTGCCGCCAACTGAAAAGAAGTTTCCCCATTTATGATTGGCTCCAAAAACAGACGAGCCATCTCTTCTAAAACTTCCTGTAACCACATACTTGTCTTTATAATTTACAACAAGATTTGAGAGATAAGACATGGTGGCATTTTCATCAGGCAAAGAAAAAGCACCAGTAGGTGTTGCTGCAACGTTTAAATATTTTAATCTTAGCACGCCGGGAAAAACCTGTGCACTGGCCTGCAGTAAATAATTATTATAATATTGAGATTCATATCCGCCATAAATATCAAAATAGAAATCTTTATCGGCATTTAAAGCATGTTTAAAATCGAGAAGGTTTGTCCATGTCCAGTCAAACACGCGGCGGTTTGATGCCTGGCCAAATCCGCCACTTATTTCTCCATCGCCATAAAACGGATTTTGATACAGGTCTTCTGCAACGGTTAAAAACTCGGCACTGTAACGGCTGGTAAATTTTAATTCAGGAATAATATTGTATTCACCTGAAACATAACCTCTGAAATTAATTTGCTTTGCCACGCTGTTATCAAGCGATGCAATTGCAACTGGGTTATAAGGGCCGGCGTTATCAGGAAATTCACCATCAGGATCATTGCTTCCATATCTTATTGAGCCATCTTTATTATATGGCGTATACCAGGGAAGTAAAAAATAAGAAGCGATTACGGGATTACTGAAATTACCGGTATTGTTTGGCGTATGCTGCCTGCTGTAACTTCCGTTAATGCCTGTTGTAAAAGTTAATTTATCGTTTGGTTTATGCGTTAATGAAAGGCTTCCGTTGTAGCGTTTAAAATCAGAACCAATTACGGTACCTGCCTGGTTAAAAATACCTGCAGAACTATAAAACTGTGTTTTATCTGTGCCGCCAGAAAGGCTTAGATTGTATTGAGATTGATCGCCTGTTTGTGTAACAACATTATACCAATCGGTGTTTGTTTTTGTAAAATCTGCGGGAATGCCAAACACGCTTTCATAAAAATTATCTGCCTGTTTATTATTATTTGCAT
>JBDUEO010000021.1:0-16077 GCA_040002335.1 Parafilimonas sp.
TGTCAATCGGTTGCTTGCTCATAACAAATCCCATCGGTTCCCCGACGGGATTTTTATTTTAAATATTTCTGGTAGTTAAGAATGTGCAATGCTCCTTTTTTGTATATGCAGCGGGTTTTGTTTATAAGATAGTTTATAAATATCCTGTCTATATCCGGTGTAAACAGCGCCATTAAAATTCGTGTTTAACTGATTAGGGAATTCTTTTACCGCTGGCCTGTATTTGAAAAGAATGGTTAGTACATCCAAATCAAAAGAATGCGTTTTAAAATTATAAGAGGCAAATTGTGAGGGCTTCCTATGCGGTGGAAATAATATTGTTAACGATTTTATTGTGTCAGCTATTTTCCTGCTTATTGATGAAGGATAAACTTTAATCGAGTCATTTCCCGTGACAACATAATATTTAACAGGTTTATTTTTATTAAGCTGGCTGTAATAATATCCATCACTGAAATTATATTTTGAAGAAGTATTGTTTAATACACTACAGTCAGTAAGGCTTCCCACTATAACTATAAGTACAGCAAGATTAAAAAGATGGCTCATCCCTGTTGTTTAATGATGCAGCAAATATTTTATTCATTAATTAATTCTTCAAAATACAAGCTGCGATAAGCTTTGATGCCGCCTCGCAAAAATCAAGGCCTGAATAGTCTGGATTGTAACCACCGATGTAAGGAACTGCCATCATAAATATCCGCTCGTTATAATCGCCGTATTCATCTACAACCTGAAAATCATCATTAATAGCTATACCGGCTACATTAAGGTAATGACCCCGCTCATCTATTATCACATTTTTATTGCCTTTTTCTTTTTCCAGGATGGCAGCGTTTGCATTACGAAACTTTAATTTCGCCGGGCTAACAGTTTTTTTATCAAGTAAACTCTTATAAGGCAAATCTGTATATTCTAAGTGCGGCTGGCCTACGGCGTCAATATATGTTTTAAAATGCGTTGATTGTGGTTGATGGTTCTCATTTATGTAATGATAAAAAGCACCACCTTCTTTCACTGCTTCAACATGGCTATCTTCACCAACAGAAATTAGTTCAAGTAACCCTGCATTGTGTAACGCCAATATTTCTTCTACTGACGTTTGAGGCACAAAAGCTATCACAATTGATATAAGTGGTTGTAAGGTTTTTTGAAGCCGTAACATGTCTTCTGCAGAAAAGTATTTTGCCGGGTAGTTCATAGCAAAGCTCAATACTGCAAGCGTTTCCTTCCAGTAAACTGATTCTTTTCTTTTGATAGATTTTTCTGCTTCAACATATTCCCCTTTGAATAACTCAAAAGGATCAACAGATTCCCGCAAGCTCATAATAAATGAAACAAATTCTTCTAACTGCATGTGTTTTATTTTCTCATAGAACTCAGGCTCTTTATCTTTTATGGGAGATTTAAAATTGTTTTCAAAAACAAAATCCAATGAAAGAAAACCTTCATTTTTTTCTCTGTTATCTTGTATTTCTTCTTTTGAGAGGACCGTGTCTTTCCCTAAATGCGTATCCTCTAAATGAAATCTTACCGCAGGCAATAAGCCGCTTCGCGTATGCATGATTATTTTGAACTTACTGCTGTTATCTGCGCGTTCAAATAAAATCTTTCCATCACTATTCTTTACAAACGCACCATTATGGCGCGCAAGTGTACGCACGGCATCAACGGCAGTGAGAGATGAGCCACGGATAGCAATAGTATGATCGGCTTTTATAGCAAGTTTGGAAGGAGGATAAGGTGAATCAAAATAACCCCTAACTCTTCCCTCGTGTTTAACCGGCCAGCGATGACCGGTACAAATAACTACATAGTGAAATTGAGCAGTTTCATCTTTATCGGTTATCACCTTAACTATGTTTTGCGCAGGCTCATCTATAATATCTGCTATCACCGTTTCGCAATGAATTGTTACTTGAATGCCGGCTTCCTTTGCTTGTTTTTCCAGCAAGTGAAATTGGTAAGATAAATACTCCCCAAAAAGCAGGCGCGGTAATACTTTATAGTCATTAAAAGTATCTGGGTTTATATTGAACCTTTTCAAAGTTTCCGGCGAAACAGTTTTAATCCAGTCAGTAAGCAACGGTTTCAATTCAGGTAACTCGTTCCCTGATACATTGGTTATATGTTCTTCACTTGCACCATCTGTGCTATATGGCATGCCGGCACCTAATTGCTTGTTCTTTTCAAAAATTTCTATCTCAATGTTCAAGGGTGCGGCTTCAATAAGCCTTTTAAAAATAAATAAGCCGCTTGGTCCTGCGCCGAGAATTGCAATCCGTTTAGTATTCAATTTATTTAGTATTAGTTCAAAATTGATAACCTGATATATTCTTTAAAAGCCAATTCATATAATAATTGCCAAAGTTTAGAAATCATGATTTATTTAGTGACTGATTTAATATAAGCCACCTATCAATTAACTTTAAATATTCGGGTAAAGCAAGTTGAAGATTATCGAGCCGTTTTCTTTTAAACCATCGCAGTTTTGAATGTTCTTTTGAATTGTTAACTGCTTTATTCTTCCAATGAGTAACCATATAAATGTGATAGGTAAAATCTTCGCTGATACTTTCATCATATATATTAAGCGATGTAATAAGTTCAGCATTCAGAACAACAACTTTTGTTTCTTCATATATTTCTCTTTTTAGTGTATAAAGAGGATGTTCATTTTTTAATGCTTTACCACCAACAATGTCCCATACACCAGGTGCCCATAATTTGTTTTTTGAGCGCTTGCCAAAAAGAAACCTGTTATGCTTCACTAAAAGCCCACCTGAGCAAACCTGTTTAATCATGCTGATTTATTTCAATTTGTGAGCACATAAATAGTTGAGAATAACCTCCTGTTAATTTCAGCCTAACGTTTCAATTATAGAAAATCTTATACCAATAAAATGTTTGGCCGCCGTAAAATTTTAAATATCGGTCAATAAAGAAAATTGATAGGAATGCGAAATTGTTAGGCGATGAAGATGGAGCAATAAAACTATTCTTGGATGGTAGCCTAAACGAAAACAGGCGTTAAATGAAAAGGTGATACATAAATACGAAGGAAATAGATTATATATAGAAAGAGAGGGAATTATGTCTCCATTTTCATGCAGGCAAAAGGCACTGGGTTTAGCAACAATGGAACAACCGCAGTTGCCATCATCCATTTTAAAGGAGTGTATGAAAGTTTTATTATTCCGGTTTCACGTATAGGAGGTTCGGAAAGCAATACGATTTTATTAAAAAATATCAATAAAGAAAATATTTTAAGCGATTTTATAGTGTAGCATTTATTATTAATCAATCATAAATAAATAGTAGTTGATATATTACTTTTAATAGATTAGTATAATTTTTCCCATATTTATTTCCCATTTTTAAATGCTTGCTTCACTCGTGTAAAATAATACTCATAGCAATTATTAATTGTGCAGAACAATTCATATTAAATGTGTTAGAATGCAGGTAAGTGAGTTGGCATTATTATTTCTTTTATGATAATCTCTTTTCGGTTTTACAATAAAAAAATACATAGGATGATTTTATTATGCTTCTCACATTTGAGATGGAATTTTGTGTACCAACGCCCGCAACATTTATTAAGCAGGTTTACTACTTATTATCCGGTCTATTATGTTGAAGAACCCGTTTTTCACGATGAAGCAGATAATTATTCCATAGAATTAACTGCTGAGAAAGTAAACGTAGTTATACCGCATTTAAGCAACAATGATAATCGCGATCATACAATAAGATTAAAAGGTATTATTGACAGATTTATAAAAGACCAGGAGGTTAAAAAATTTATTACGTGGTATTATTCGCCGATGGCATTATTGTTTACCAATCACCTGCAACCTTTGCTTACAGTTTATGATTGTATGGACGAGTTAAGCGCATTTAAGTTTGCGCCACCCGCACTAAAACAAGCGGAAAGAAAACTTTTGCAAAAAGCTGATGTTGTTTTTACAGGAGGATATAGTTTGTATAAAGCAAAAAAGCATTTGCATAAGAATATTTATGCATTTCCGAGCAGTATAGATAAAGAGCATTTTCTAAAAGCGCGTTATGCCATTGATGAACCGGAAGATCAAAAAAATATACCACATCCAAGGCTTGGTTTTTATGGTGTTATTGATGAAAGATTTGATATTGATTTAATACAAAAGGTTGCTGATGCAAAGCCTGAATGGCAATTTGTATTTATTGGCCCTGTAGTAAAAATCAGCGAAGATGATTTGCCCAAAAATGTAAATATTCATTATATCGGAAGCAGAAGCTACCAGAAATTGCCTGACTATATAAGCGGCTGGGATATTGCTTTAATTCCATTCGCTATTAATGAATCAACAAGGTTTATTAGCCCTACAAAAACACCTGAATATCTCGCCGCAGGAAAACCTGTTATTTCAAGCGCAATTGAAGATGTTGTGCATCCTTATGGCGATGAAAAGCTTGTGCATATTATAAATTCAGCAAAGGAATTTATTACCGCTGCTGAATATGAATTAAGCAATACTCAAAAAGAAGAATGGCTAAAAAAATCGGATGCTTTTCTTGCAAATAATTCATGGAATGAAACCTGGCATAAGATGCAGGAAATTATAAAATCAACACTTAAGCTTAAACAATCTGAACACACTAAACAACTTGAAAACTATGTTTGATTATTTAATTACCGGAGCCGGTTTTGCAGGCAGTGTGCTTGCAGAAAGGCTGGCGCAGGCGCATAAAAAAGTACTTATCATTGATAAGCGAAATCATATTGGTGGCAACACCTATGATTATTATGATGAACATGGCATACTTGTTCATAAATATGGGCCGCATATATTTCATACTAATTCTTTTGATGTCTTTTCTTACCTGAGCAAGTTTACAAAATGGAGACAATATGAACATCGGGTACTTGCCAGTGTGGATGGGCAACTTGTTCCTATTCCCATTAATCAGAATACGATTAATAGTCTGTACGGTATAAATCTGAACAGCGCAGAACTCACAGAATTTTATAATAAACGTGCAGAAAAAAGAACCAACATAAAAACATCTGAAGATGTTGTGCTAAATGCGGTTGGTGGCGAATTGTATGAGAAATTTTTTAAAGGTTATTCAAAAAAGCAATGGGGCGTTGATCCATCAAAATTGGATGCATCAGTAACGGCAAGAGTACCTACGCGAACCAATAAAGACGATCGTTATTTTACGGACACTTATCAGTCAATGCCATTGCACGGCTATACAAAGTTGTTTGAAAATATGTTGTCGCATCATAACATTAAAATAATGCTGAATACAGATTACAGGGATGTGATTGATATGATTCCATATAAAAATCTTATTTACACAGGACCGGTTGATGATTATTTTAATAACTGTTACGGCAAGTTGCCTTATCGTTCAATTGACTTTAAATTCGAAACACATGATACGGAATTCTTTCAGCCAACAGGCACTGTGAATTATCCGAATTCTCATGCGTACACAAGAATAACTGAGTTTAAATATTTAACCGGCCAACGTAATAACAAAACTTCAGTCGTGTATGAATATCCAACAGGTGAAGGCGATCCTTATTATCCAATTCCTTGTCCTGAAAACAATGCGGTTTACAGACAATATCAACTGCTTGCAGCAACGTTACCGAACGTGTATTTCACGGGTCGGCTTGGCACTTATAAATATTACAATATGGACCAGGTAGTGGCACAATCTTTAACGTTATTCAAAAAAATATTGCAGGATAGTGATAAAGAATTAAATGGTTTTAAACCATCTCTTGTTCAGGTTTAAATAAAAATTTATTAATGGTTGAAGCCAATTTTTTAAATCCTGTATTACAAAACAATCAATTAATACAATCTCCTTTTTCAAGCTTTTGGATGGCTGGTTATGAATGTTCAGACAAGCTAAATGCCTTTGGTAAGCGTGTAGATTTTTTAAACATTACCGGACATATAGATTTGATATATGAAGACTATGCATCGTTAAAAGATTTTAATATCTCAACAGTAAGAGAAGGTATTAGGTGGAGTTTTATAGAGAAGCAACCTTATGAATATGATTTTAGTGTTGTACTCCATTTAATGAAGGCAGCCAAGCAATATAATATACAACAGGTTTGGGATCTTTGTCATTTTGGTTTTCCTGATGACCTTACACCATTGCATCCAATGTTTGCAAGAAGATTTACTGCCTTATGCCGCGCTTTTTTAGAATTTTATCGTTCTTTAAATCCATTAGAACCATTAATTATTATTCCTATTAATGAAGTAAGTTTTATATCGTGGCTTGGTGGTGAAGTTTGCGGCACAACTCCTTATTGTAAAAACAATGGATGGAGTGTAAAATATAAATTAATGCAGGCTTATATTGAAGGTATTGCAGCAATTAAGCAGCTTGATGATAACGTTATTATATTAACGTCTGAGCCTTTGGTAAACATGGTACCGCCGCAAAATGCAAGTGAAGAAGAAATTGTAAATGCAGCATTACAACACCAGCAACAATTTCAGGCAACTGATATGTTGTGTGGAAAAATTTGTCCTGAGTTAAACGGCAAACCAGAATACCTTGACATTGTTGGCGTAAACTATTATTATAATAATCAGTGGGTCATCAATACCACTAATTTTTTGTTGTGGAAAGATGAACAAAAAGATGAAAGATGGAGGCCGCTTCACCATCTTATTGATGAAGTATATAAAAGATATAACCGACCGGTTGTTATTACTGAAACAAGTCACCCAAAAGAAGATCGGCCATTATGGATTACTGATATTGCACACCAACTGGTAACCATTTTAAATAATAATATTCCACTGTTAGGCGTATGTATGTATCCTTTTATTGACAGGCCGGATTGGGATGATACTATTACCTGGCACCATGCGGGAATATATGATGTGGTAACGGAGAACGCCCAATTAAAACGCGTTTTATATCAACCTTATGCAGATGCATTTCAAGCTGCACAAAAATTAGTTAAAGAATCTTTTTTATATAATTAGATCTGTAGGCATTCATCATATCAGCAAGAACTTTTTCTTGTTGCAATATTTTTTTTGAAGCAAAAATGCTGGTATTTGTTTTGAATGCTATTATAAAAATTGATAAATGCAAATAAGTGAACTTCCCGTTTTTATTGTAAATGATGATGAAGACGATCATTTCCTGGTTAATGAAGTTTGGAATGAGTTAGAGATAAAAAATCCTTTAATTTTTTTTAATAATGGCGAGCAGTTAATACAAGAAATAAAGTTTAAAAAAACAATTCCGTTTATTATTATAAGTGATATAAACCTTCCAAAAATTGACGGTTTCAAACTGAGGCAAATATTAAAGGATGATGAATCTTTAAGCGGAAAAAGTATTCCATTTGTTTTTTGGTCGGCAAGTGCTACACTGCAACAAATAGAGAAAGCTTATGATTTGTCAGTACAGGGTTTCTTTGTTAAAGAACAAAAATTTGAAGAAATAAAAGATACATTTAAAAGGATTATCGCGTATTGGTTTAAAAGTAAATCGCCTGAAAAATTGTAATGCAACCGTACACAGAAACGGTCGTAGGTTTTGTTCTTTTCTATCGCAAAATGCCAAAGTAGTTAAACACAATGGGCACACAATTGCTATATATAAAGATGATAAAGAAAAAAATAAGGGCTGTAAAATTTGCAGCCCTTAAAACTATTTATAGAAAAAAATCAACTCTTTTTTTTATAAGATAGATATGTCATAAACATCATTGAATTGCGTAATGCTTTTTAAAAAACAATACTACCATTATGGCTGTCCACTTCCGCCTGCAGAGCCGTACACTTGCCCGTTTGCATAACTGGCATCGCTTGCAGCAAGTTGTACATAAATTGATGCAAGTTCAGCAGGTTGTCCCGGTCTTCTCAAAGGTGTTTGACCACCAAATTGTTTTAGTTTTTCCTGTGTTGCTCCACCGCTAACTTGTAATGGTGTCCAGATAGGTCCGGGCGCAACGCCGTTAACACGAATACCTTTTGGCCCAAGTTGTTTTGCAAGTGATTTTACATAATTCATTGTTGCGGCTTTAGTTTGTGCATAATCATATAAATCAGCAGAAGGATCATACGCTTGTTCTGATGTAGTGCCGATGATAACAGAGCCCGGTTTCAGATGTGGCAATGCGGCTTTAATTATCCAAAACGGCGCATAGATATTTGTTTTCATCGTCCAGTCAAATTGTTCAGTTGTAATATCAAGAATAGATTCATTTGCCTGCTGCCTGCCCGCATTATTCACAACTATATCGAGGCCACCAAGACCATTCACCGCATCTTCAACGAGTTTGTTACAAAAAGATTCTTCTCTCAAATCACCGGGAATCGCAATCGCTTTCCGGCCTTCTTTTTTTATAAGTTCAATCACTTCCCGCGCATCTGATTCTTCGGTAGGATAATAATTAATGGCTACATCAGCACCCTCTCTTGCATAGGCAATGGCAGCGGCTCTGCCCATACCAGAATCACCTCCGGTAATCAAAGCTTTTCTACCTGCTAAACGGCCAGAACCTTTATAGCTTGTTTCACCATGATCAGGCCGCGGATTCATTTTACTTGCAAGACCAGGCCATGGTTGCAATTGTGATTCAAATGGTGGTTTTGCATACTTTGTTGTTGGGTCTTCTAAATTCATTGTAGAAAATTTTTTGTGTTTGAATTTTTGTCGGCGAAAACAGGTGAACTTTTATGGTTGTTAGATAAAATAAGTTTAAATTTTTAATAACTGTAATTTAAGTATTCGCACACTTCTGATAACGGTACTTCGCCTGTTTAATATTTTACATTTTATTAATCCAGGTATCATTTGTTGAATCAGGATGAGGATATTTATTTGTGCTATCTTAATTGATTTATGCATTTTGTTCTTATGCCAGCTACTATCAGTATAATTTTTTGCATGAAGTAAGAATGATGCCTATACGGATTCGGATATTTATTGTTTTTCCTACTTCAGTAACAACTGTAGATCAAAGCCTGTGCCCATAATTATTGGGTGAGCAATATTTTATATTGTTTTAAAGATCATTTTATTATTTATATCAGTATGGCTTTAGATAATTTTTCTATAAGAACACAAAGGATTGCTGGCACGATTATTTTGTTAAGCAGTTAGCAAGTTCGACACACAAATTATTAATATATGAAACAGTCATTTGATATTAACGTTAATGAGTTAACTTATTCTATAAGTACAGACAAGGATGTGGATTCTATGTGTTATGAAGTTTTTACTAAGTGTGAAAAACTTTTCACTTTAAAAAAGTCAAGTGATGGTTCCTGGAAAACGAACGAGGAAGACATAATTCCAATTTCAGAAAATCTTGTTGAAGAAATTGGTGATGCTATTGAAAGGCATTTGATGTTTAAAGGAAGCAGATGAGAGGTTTAATAAATGCAACTTTATAAAGATTATATTTTATAACTGTATGTAAATTGTGACTTACTGCTGATCGGTATTCTTACATTACTTAATTAGAAAGAGGCATTCGTTATTAGTGACCTGCGATAAAGTGACGACCTTATGTAGCTTCAAAATGATATCTAAAAAGATAGGTGTAACAGTAGGTATCAATGGATCTTTGGAAAGCAAACATACATTGATGATAATGGCCATACAAAACCGATATATGATTATGAAGGAAACCCAATGGTAATCACTCCGCAAATTTCAGATTTAACCAATGCAACCGATGATGAAGGCGTAATGAATATAAAATACGAAATTGAGCAAAATGCAGATTATGGTTCCAACGGAATTGTAAATATGAATAACGATATGGTTGTATTTCGCTACGCAGATATTTTAATGATGAAAGCCGAATGCCTGATGCGTTTAAATGGTGGTAATGCAACGCAGGATGCTGTTGATCTTGTAAACCAGGTTAGGCAAAGAAATTTTTCTGCGGATGATTTAAAAAAAGAAAAATATACAACAACATCATTAACGATGGATGAATTATTAAATGAACGCGGCCGTGAGTTTTCGTATGAAATGCTTAGAAGGGAAGACTTAATACGCTTTGGTAAATTTGGAAATGCGTGGTGGGATAAAAGCCAGGATGCGGATAAACATTACCAGCTATTCCCCATTCCGCAAACTGTAATTACATCCAATACTGCTTTAAAACAAAATCCCGGATATTAAAACATTAAGTATTTAAAGTTTTATAAATTGAATAATTAATAACCAATAATTAAAATAAAAATGAAACTTTCATCTATAAAAATTACATCAGCAGTTTTTGCAGTTGCATTAATTTGGATTGCCTGCATAAGCAATAATAATGATGGCATAGATTACAGTGGCTGGACAAAAGCCGCAGGCAATTCAAACGGAAATAAATATTCTTCTTTAAAACAGATTGATACCAGCAATGTTTCGCAGTTGCAAATTGCATGGCAGTTTCATACAAAGGATGATGATACAGCGGCGCATTCTCAAATTCAATGTAACCCGATTATTGTTGATGGTGTAATGTATGTTACCTCGCCCATGCTAAAAGTATTTGCGCTTGATGCTGCAACCGGTAATGAAAAATGGATGTATTCTCCTTATGATTCTATTACAGAAAATAAATCAGGGCATTTTAATTTAAACAATAATCGCGGCGTTACTTACTGGAGCGATGGTAAAGATGATAAACGCATCTTTTATGGTGCAGGCCCGTATTTAATTTGCCTCGATGCAAATACAGGAAAACTTAAAACAGGTTTTGGCAATGCAGGTAAAATTGATTTGCATGATGGCCTGGAAATGGAAGGTGGCGTAAAAGATTTATTCGTTACAGAAACATCGCCGCCATCCGTGTATAAAAATTTAATTATTGCGGGAACACGCGTAAGCGAAGGCATGGATGCAGCGCCCGGAGATGTGCGTGCTTATAATGCAAAAACAGGAAAAATTGTGTGGCAGTTTCATACCATTCCACATCCGGGCGAAGCAGGTTATGATTCATGGGAAGATCCAAATGCATATAAAACAACTGGCGGCGCAAATAACTGGATGGGAATGACGATAGATGAAAAACGCGGCATTGCATATATTCCTATTGGTTCTGCTTCTATGGATTTTTATGGAGGAAAAAGGCGCGGTTATAATTTGTATGCAGATTGTATGCTTGCCCTTGATGCAGCAACCGGAAAAGAAAAATGGCATTTTCAATATTTGCATCATGATACATGGGATTATGATCCGTCATCAGCGCCGGTTTTATTAACCGTAAATCATGATGGAAAAAAAATTGATGCCGTTGCGCAAACAACAAAAACAGGTTTCGTTTTTATATTTGATCGTGATAATGGCAAACCATTATTTCCTGTTGTAGAAACACCAATGGATACAACCACTGAATTAGTGGGTGAAAAACTTTGGCCAACGCAACCTATTCCACAAAAACCTGCACCGCAGGTTCGTCAATCCTTAACAGAAAAAGATATCAATCCTTATTTGTCAAAACAGGAATATGATTCTGTAAAAAAATTATTGGCAAACATTCATACCGGCCGCATGTTTATGCCCCAATCAAAAGAAGGCACTATAATTTTTCCGGGCTTTGATGGCGGTGCAGAATATGGCGGCCCGGCAGTTGACCCGGAAACAGGAGTTTTATACAGCAACTGTAATCAAATGGCGTGGATATTACAAATGTTTGATGTTGATCCCGCAGAACATGCTGAAACATTTGCACAGGCAGGGCCAAGATTATACAAAGCAAATTGCATGGCTTGTCACGGGCCTGATAAAAAAGGCAGCGGTAATTATCCATCTATTGCTGACGTAAATAAAAAATTAAACAAAGATCAGTTCATCAGTTTTATAAATGCAGGCAGAAGAATGATGCCTTCATTTCTGCATTTACCTGAAGAAGATAAACAAGCCATCGCATCGTATGTATTGAACATCACAAGCGAACAAAGCAAGAAATATTCATCTAAATTATCGGCTGTAGATTCCTTCAGAATGCTGCCTTATGAAATCTCAGGCTATAATAAATTCATCACTAAAAGTGGAGTACCTGCATTGTCGCCGCCATGGGGTGTTTTAAATGCTATAGATATGAACACCGGCGAGTACGTTTGGAAGAATATTTTTGGTGAAGATGAAACGCCCGGCGTTCCAAATTCAGGATGTGAAAATTATGGCGGCCCTGTTGTAACCAAAGGCGGTTTATTATTTATCGGCGCAACAAAAGATGGAATGTTTCGCGCTTATAATAAACGAAGCGGAAAATTATTATGGCAAACAAAATTACCGGCAGCAGCTTTTGCAACACCCGCCACCTATGAAGCCAACGGAAAACAGTATGTGGTGATTGCATGTGGTGGCGGCAAACTCGGTACAAAATCAGGCGATAGTTATGTTGCGTATGCATTACCGGATAAATAAAATTTTAGCAGAAGTCGCTTGCTTTTAAGATAATAATAAATAAAGAGAAACTCCGCAGGAGTAACCTGTTTATAGATATAGAAACACAAGGTTATGTAATTGATTTTGCTCCGTAGGAGCATCCTGTTTAATTTAATTATGCCGAACACATTCTCACAAATTTATTTGCAATTTGTTTTTGCTGTTAAACACAGGCAAAGCCTGATACCTAAAGAACATAAAGAAGAATTGCATAAATATATAACAGGCCTTGTTCAACATCGTAAAGCCAAATTGCTGGCCATACACTGCATGCCCGACCATATACATATTTTCACCGGGTTTAAGCCGGTAATATCCATATCAGATTTTGTAAAAGAAATTAAAGTAGAAAGCAATGAGCAGTGTAGCCAAGTGTGTAATAATAGTATCCGAAATTATTGTATGCGATACGTCTTCTGCCCAAATAATATTATTGTTTGTTGTTAGCGTGCAGGAAAAAGTAAAACTACCGATTGCATTTACTTTTGCAAGCGCACTTGAATTATTGCAATGCCATATTATTTTTTGTGATGAAAGTCCGGAAGCAACGCCTGTTATGGTTTGCTGTGGCAGCCACGCGGTTGCATTTCGTGTATTTAAAATAATAGATGCAGCATTCAAATATGCAAATGAAAAAATAAATACAGAACTTAAATACGCCTTCCTGATTATGATACGCATAAAAATAATTTAAGGAGCCAAATATTTATTAAACCATTCAACTGTTCTTACACTTACGTCAATCATGTTATCAAAATTTTCAAACTCGTGGCCTTCGTCCGGATAAATATATAATTGAATGAGTACATGCAATTCTTTTAAAGCATGCCAAAATTCAAAAGATTATGCAGGTGGGGATTCTCCATCTCTTTCACAAACTACAACAAGTGTTGGCGTTTTTGCATTTTTAATATACGTTATTGCTGAAACTTTTTTATAGGCTTCAGGATCATCGTACGGTGAAGCATTAAAGTAAGAATTCATCCATTTATCGATGGAGTTTTGTCCGTAATAACTCAACCAGTTACATGCGCCGGCACCAGCTACGGCAGCTTTAAAACGGTTGGTTTGCATAATGGACATCATTGCCATAGAACCGCCATACCTCCAACCCAAAATACCAATACGGTTATTACCAACAGCATGTGTTGCTACAATTGTATCAATGCCTTTTATTATATCGTGCAAATCGCTAAAACCCCAATCACCTCTTGCTGATAAAGTAAACGCTTCACCTTGTCCATAACTTCCTCTTGCATTTGGAAAAAAAACAAAATAACCTAATTGCGTATATACGGTTGTATTAAAATCAGGCGCTGCCCATGTTAGTGTTGTGATCCACGCCGGGCCGCCATGCACACATACAAGCATACCATAATGTTTTGTTGAATCATAATTTGAGGGATATAAAAGCCAGCCTTGTACAGGGTTTCCTTCGTTTGTCCAGTTCACATTTTCATATCTTAATAAAGGCTTTTGAATAGCATCATTTAAATGTGTTATTTGTTTTTGTTGAGTAAAATTTCCATACCAAATTTCCGGAAGCATATTCCATGAACTGCGAATAAAACCTAATGTTTTTGTTGCGTTATTGTTTGCAACCGACAAGCTTGTTTCTTCATTACCGGCACGAACAGATTCATCGCCTGCCAAAGAGTTTTTGTTGTTAAGTTTGTTGTATTTAATGTAGTAATTGCAACGGAGCCTTTTACAAATTCAGTAAATAAAATATTTCCATCAGGCTGCCATGTAAACCATGCTGGCGTGGATGTGCGTTTTGGAGTAAGATTTTTTAGTTGATCTTTTTGCGTTGCATTAATCGAAAAAATTTCTCCGCCGGTTCCTCCTTCATCACTCATAAATCCCTCAATAAAAGCAATGTGTTTGCCATCCGGCGACCATTTGGAAAGTGCAATTTGTTTTTGTGGTGAATAGATCAGCATCGTATCATAACCTGAAATATTTTGCGTATATAGTTTAGCAATGTACCAGTTATCGTCGCCTGGCGGAAGTGCCGCTGTATAAGCAAATGATTTACTGTCTGGTGACCAGTCATATTCAAATATGTATAACTGCTCAGGTGTTACCAACGTTGTTTTATTTGTTAATATATTAACGATAGCAATACGTTATACGTTTCGGTTTACCGCCGAATCAATCAATCCGACTGATTTGTTTTCTGCAGCCATTGGTGATGGATTGCGGCTTGCATTTTCAACATACAATACACTTAAAAATTTTCCATCGGGCGACCAGCGAACATGCGAAACATAACCATTAAAATTTGAAACCCGTTGCCGCGTGTTTAATGAATTATTATTGATTTTAGTTACACACAATTGTAATTGTCCCTTCGTTTGGGCATCTGATAAAAAAGCAATTTCATTTCCATCAGGCGACCATTGCGGTTCTGTTTCATTACATGTTTCATTTAAGGCGCAGGCAGTTATTCTTTTAATATTGCCGGTTGAAGATTGTAAAGATTTATAATTAATTATTTGCTCTTCTGCTGCATCAGTGCACCATGCAATAGCATTTGATTTAGCATTCAGCACACATTGATATATATATTTTACGCTTGCCTGTGTTTCAAAAAAATGTTTGATGAATGAATACGTATAAGCAGAATCTTTTACGGGTTTTTGCGCGAATAAACTAAACCCTAAACTCATTGTTAAAACAAAAAAAATAAAGCTGCGGATGCGTTGGCGAAACATTATACCTGATTTTTTTTAAAAATACAAAAGCATCTTTGTGCCACTTTCAACTTAGCAATATTTCTTGAAGTGAATATGGAAATAAGTTGATGAAATTATGAAAGAGTTTTAAGGAAGCAGCATGGCTGCAATGCACTTTTCATCTCTCACACTATCTGTATGCAGTAGTTTATTTCTAAAGTTATTTATTAACTCTTTTATATGGTTGTGAACCGCAGATGACGTACAAAAATATTCTTCCAGCCTATGTAAGTAAAATAACCTGACCTTTTTATAAGTGGCTTCATCGCTTGCAGCAGATGCCATGGAATCTCCTCTTTCTTAAATAAAATATATGCAAACGCTGTGGTGTATGTTTCAGAAAAGGCAAACAACAAGTATCGCAAACTTTTATAGCCTTCTGCTCCTGATATAAATACCGGGACTTTTTTTACCTGCGCCATTACAGCAACGCATATTATTATAAAGCCTGTTAATACAAATTTTTTTTCATTAACTTTTTGTAAAAAAATGTTCCTGCTTACCGGCATCTAATAGTATAAATGTGCCAAGCTGATAGATTTGATGCCAACCACTATGCCAGGCAAAGGTTGGAGCCATTATTAGCAAACAATAATGTTTTAAACATAACACAATTGGCTTTTATAGTATGCTTACCTGTTTAATTCACTACTATTTCATCGGCAAATATCCAAGCCGGTTTTCCCTCGCCAGGATGGCCTTTGGGGCAAACTGTATTTTTTGCGGTTACTTTTATATATCTAACTTTTTGCTCCGGGAATGTTATTGCAAAATCTTTTATAAACGGCTCTTTTTCATCGGGAGAAATATTATTATTGATTGTTTGAATGGCTGTAAAATTTTTGCCATCAGTTGATGTTTCAAATGTTACAGATGATGGCAAAAATATCCAGTCTTTATA
>JBDUEO010000022.1:0-16054 GCA_040002335.1 Parafilimonas sp.
TCTTTTTCTTTCGCCCATGCGTGCATCACAGCCGCAACCTGTTGCATGTGCAGTTTTAACCGCTCATTTTTCACCCAGTTATTTAATAAATTATATGCTTCATCTTTACTTAAAACATTACCTGCATTTGCGGCATCGCCAAACACATCGCGGCCTAATAATAAACTCATACAAAAAATTGTACGCAAACTTAATTGTTTTAAAGAATGCCACGGATTGCACAGAGGTATAGAAAAATTTATTTATGATTCTACGTCTTCTGCGTTTCTGTAGCAACAATTATTATTTTAATTTGAAAACATTAGAATGCCACGGATTATACGAAAGCACAGAAAAGTTTGTTGATAATTTTGTGTTTCTGCGGCAACTATTAGTATTTTAATTTGAAAAGATTAGAATGCCACTGATTACACGGAAGCGCAGAAAAAGTTTATATAGTTTGGTGCTTTTTGTGGCAATAACTATTATTTAGTTAACGAAAGTTCGTTTTCAAATAAAATAATTCGCGGAACAATTCTTGATTAATTTTAAGAAAAAATATCATGATAAAATATGCATTGTTAGCAACCTTAAAAGCAAAACCAGGCAAAGAAAAAGAAGTGGAAGCATTTTTAAAAAGTGGTGGAGAAATGGCGATTGACGAACCAAAAACCATTACCTGGTACGCCTTTAAATTAAGCACAGACACATTTTGCATTTTTGATACGTTTGAGGATGAATCAGGAAGAGAGGCACATCTTACCGGCGAAATTGCAAAAGCATTAATGGCAAAAGCTCCGGATCTTTTTTCTGTAGATCCAGATATTAAAAAAGCAGATGTGCTGGCAGTAAAGAACCAAGGCGACTAATTGTTTTGCAGATATAAATCTGCTGTTTCGTTACTTCAAATCTCTACCAACATTTTTTAAATTAAATAAATTTAATTTATCAATATCAGGTTGCATTAATGATGCAAAAATGTTGAAAGGCTTTGGTGTTTGTGCTTGTTTAAATCTTACCAATGCAAACGAAAAACCCGAGTTATAAGAAGGATAAACATCAAATGGCGGATGATAATAAAAAGTATCAGGGCCAGGATAAAAATCTATTTTGCCAGTGCTGTTAACTGCCCAGTTGATATCTCCATTTATGTTTATCCAAAGGTCTGCCGGAAATGCTCCCCGAGAAAAAAATGTATCTGTTGGTGCAAAGCCGTACGCGTAATTGTAATATCCTAACGAATCATACTTAGTAAGAAAAAGATTATTACCACTATGCATTGATGAATCGTAATATAAAAATGCAGTATCAATACCCGGATCGAAATTAATATTTCCATTTAATGATCCGCTTACATAAATATTACTCTTATCATCAACCGCAAGTTTAAGGTTTTCAAAATTTCCACCTCCGGTTACACCTGCATAAACTGCAATTGTTTTTACAAAAAGTAATTTTCCCCGTGCATTATATTTTGCAAAGAAAGTTGTGGCTAAACCTTGTTGTTGTATGTTTAAAGAATCAGGGCCAGGATCGAAATCCATCGTTCCATAAAGTGGGCCAGCAACAATAATATTGTCGTTTTTATCTAACCTTAAGTTGGTTGCATAAGCTGTTGAAGTATGATTATTGGATACTGAATTGGTTTCAGATAAAAAATTGCCGTCAGCATTGTATGCGGCTATAAAATGCGCAACGCCAATTCCTGCATTTACATAATATGTTTTTGGCCCGGCATCAAAGTCAATACTTGAACCTTGTATCTGTCCGCATAAAATAATGTTGTCTTTACTGTTAACAGCGATATCATAACAAACCTGATTTTTATTTTTCTGCCCGACACTTTTCAGGTAAATAAATTTTCCTTTATTGTCATATTTTGCAAAAAACAAATATTCACCATCTACAGAAATTTTATTGGTATCATTTGCCGGGTCAAAATAGCCTTCAGCAAAATCTCCGGCTATGTATGTATTTCCTTTCTTATCAACTGCAAGTGAAATATCAGTGAATGCATTACTTATATAAAGAGGATCGGCAAAAACATAATTGCCTGATGAATCATATTTGCCAATAAAATACGACCTGTACAATCCAGGCTCACTGCTTACATGAAATATGGCAGAATCGTCTCCAGGATCGGCATCCAAATCACCATAAAATATTCCCGCTATATAAATGTTATGACTATCATCAACAGCAATGGATAATGCCTGTTGACCAATTGTGCCACCAATATCTTTTGCAAAAACAAGCTTGCCATTTGCTGTATATTTTGCAAAGAAAATATCTACAGGAGGATATCCAATATCATTCTGCTTTTCTTCATTTTCTGTTGACGTTAAATTATATACGCCAATACCCGGATCAAAATCTACAATGCCCTGAAATGTTCCGGCAATGTATGTATTGCCTTGTTCATCATGCGCCACTTTTACAACAGTGCAACTTTGATTGAATGTTATATATGTTCCAAATGTATTTGCTGTTATATTGTTATTTACAATATTGTAAGAAGCGATAAAAGCATTTGCATTAAGCGTTGTTAGTTTTTTAGTATTGGTTGCATTGAAATAACAAGTATCTGAAAAAGCGCCGTTTACAAATAGCTGATTGTTGTTTTTTAAAATCAAACTGTTTGCAGTTTCATCATTTAAACCGCCAATCTGGTTTGAAGTAATGTACGAACCTGTTGCATTGTATTCAGCCCAAAAAACATCATTGCCGCCTTTGGAAGTTAATTGATCTGATGAAGAAAAATATATGCTTTTACTAAAGCTTCCACCTATATAAATATTATCGTGATCATCTATTGTAACAGGCGAATAATCTGGAGTTCCTGCACGAATAGTTGTAACAAAAATCAGTTTACCGCCTTCAGTATATTTTGCGAGAAAAAAATCGGCATCTGCATCGCTTGTTTTTTTTATAATAGAAGTATCAGGAGCAAAATCAACGGTGCCGTAAAATGATCCGGAAACAATTATGTTATCAATGCTGTCTGTTACTACACCGTATGCTGCGTCGTTTTTTATACCACCTAATGAGAAGGCATATTTATAATTTCCCAGAGAATCATATACTGCAATAAAAGCGTCGTTTCCACCTTTATATGGAAGTATTATTTTGCCGGAGTTAGGATCAAAATCATTTGTGGCGTTTGCAAAAGAACCTGTGAGAATAATGTTTTTATTTTTATCGAATGTAAAACCATTGCACACATCATCTGCTGAACTGCCAACAGCTTTTACAAATACATAATTTCCCAATGAATCATATTTGGCAAAAAAGGCGTCGTCTTTACCATGGCTTTCAGGATGCGCCACACCAATGCCGGGATCAAAATCCAAATCCTGCGATTTACCAGCTCCGCCAATAAAAATATTTGAATGCTTATCAATTTTTATTGAATTAATATTAGCGATTCTATCATTCTGAGCTGATACAATTTGTTTCACAAAAATAAAATTGCCATTCTTATCATACTTCGCAAAAAAATAATTGTGGTAATAATAGCTGCCGGAATTTAAAAGCGCAGTTCCGGCTCCCGGATCAAAATCAACTGTATTTGCATAATAGCCGGCTATATAAATATTGTCGTTGCTATCAGTTGTTACAGCAGTAATATTATCGTTGCCTGATAAGCCACTTAACTTAAATGCAAAAACCAAACGGGATTGTTTGTTGTATTTAGCAACAAACATATTATACTCAAATGTTGATGTTATGTTGAATGTATCTGCTGTTAAATCAAAATCAATTGTATTATCAAACTTGCCTGCTATGTAAGTATAGTTATCGTTTGTTATGGCGATTGTAGCAGCAAATACATCTCCGCCGCTTACACCAAAAGAAGGATTGATTAAACCTTTTGGAATTATATCTGTTTGGCCTTTTGCAGTGATTGAAATGAAAACTATAAGACAGAAGAGTAATGAGTTGTATAAATATTTCATAGCGTAGTTTATTGTTGCTTAAAGTTATTGTTGAAGAAACTTTTATTGCAATTATTTATTTTAAATATTTAGCAAGCTTATTTAAAGTAAACGTCGTGATTTTATCTGCATCAGGTTTTAATGTTGATGCAAAAATTCTAAATGGTTTTGCAGTTTGGGTTTGCTTAAATTTTACCAACGCAAATGAAAAACTTTGATATTCTGATGGATAGCCTATAAAAGGTGGATGATAATAAAATGTATCAGGACCGGGATCAAAATCTATTTTTCCATTTGTGTTTACAGCTAATATTATGTCGGAATTCTTGTTAACCCAAACATCGGCGGCACTTGCTCCTCTATAAAAAAAAGTATCGGTAGGTATAAAATTATATGCATAAATATAATTGCCTGCTGAATCGTATTTGCTTAAATAAATATTGTTATTAGAATGCATGTTTCTATCTGCAGTAATATAGGCTGTATCCTCACTTGCATCAAAATCAACTTTACCAAAAAAATTTCCAGCTAAATAAATATTATTGTTGTTGTCAACTGCAGATGCTAATATTCTAAAATCTCCGGTACCAGCATCTCCATGAAATTCTGAAAAAGTTTTTACATACAGAGGTTTTCCGGTATTATCATATTTAGATAAGAAGGTTGTGAATGTACCTTGGGCAGTGGCAATCAAACTATCTCTACCATTATTAAAGTCGATTTTACCATCAAGAAAACCGGTAACAATAATATTATCATTTTTATCAAGTTTTAAGAGCGTTGCCCTGCAATCTGATGAAGTTGCAAGTGATGATGAATTAGTTTCAAATAAAAAATTTCCCGTAGCAGAATAAGATGCTAAAAAATGAACATAATTCAATTGAGTATTGACATAATATGTACCAATGCCTGGATCGAAATCTATTTTTGTGCCTGAAATATATCCGCACATTAATACATTACCTTTCTTATTAATAGCTACATCATTACAGAATTGATATTTATTGTTTTCTCCCATACTCTTTAAATACATAAACTTTCCATTCTTATTGTATTTAGCGAAATATAAATAACTACCTTTTACTGAAATTTTGCTTGTATCATCATCAGGGTTAAAATAACCGCTGCTAAAACTTCCTGCTATATACACATCATTGTTATTGTTGATAGTCATGGCATTTAGGTAACCGTTTATATAAAAGGGTTCTGCAAAAATGTAATTTCCTAAAGAATCGTACTTGCCAATAAAAAAGGCTTTATAAGTTGAAGTATTATATTTTCTTTTGAATAGCACAATATCTTTTCCTGGATCAACATCGATATTTCCCTCAAATGCTCCGGTTAAATAAATATTATGGTTGTTATCTACAGCAATTGATATAGGCGCCTGACCTGCTGTGCCGCCAATATCTTTTGCAAAAACTAATTTTCCAGTTGCATCATATTTTGCGAAAAAAATATCGTCGGTATAATCTGCAAGAAAAATAGATGTGCTGGCATCTTGTGATGATGTTAGGAAGTATTGTTTAATGCTCGGATCAAAATCAACAATACCTTGAAAAGTGCCTGCAACATACGTGTTGTTTTGATCGTCATGCGCCATCTTTACAACAGCACTTTCAACATTAAATTTTTTATAAGTTGCAAATGCATTTGCGCTTGTGTTATTGCCGGTAGAGGTGTTATAAGTAGCTATATAATAATTATAATCCTGAGTACTTATTTTTTTTGAACCGAAGTAAGCTATGCTATCAAAATTACTGCTTATATATATTTGATTATTATTACCCAAAGCTAGAGTCATAAAACTCGGAAACATTTTATGTGTTACTTGTTGGCGTGAAAAAACGTAAATACCCTTTGAATTATATTTCGCTAATAATCCATCATAACCACTTGCACAAACTAAAGAATCTGTTGATGTGAACACAACAGATTTATTAAACTGGCCACCTATATAAATATTATTATTACTATCGGTAGCCAAACAAGAAAATGCATATCCATCTGAATGTACAGTTGTAACAAAAATAACTTTGCCTGTTGAAGTATATTTCGCAAGAAAATTATCATTATCTGCATCACTCGTTCTTTTTACAACGCTACTATCCGGTGCAAAATCTACATTGCCAAAAAATGATCCTGTAACAATTATATTACTATCATTATCTGTAACAACATCTGATACAAAATCACCTTTAACACCACCAAATGAAAAAGCATATTTATAATTTCCCAATGAATCATAAATACCAATGAAGGCATCATAATCACCTTTAAAAAAAAGCGTAACCTTGCCTTTGTTTGGGTCAAAATCATTAGTACTGCTCGCAAAGTCACCGGCAATAATGATGTCCTTATTTTTATTAATTGCAATTCCATCACACGCATCATCTAAATTACTGCCAACTGCTTTTGAAAAGATGTAATTTCCCAGTGCATCGTATTTAGCAAAAAATGCGTCGTTCTTGCCATGACTTTCCGGATGCGCAACACCAATGCCCGGATCAAAATCTAAACTCTGTGGTTTGCCATAACCAGCTATAAAAATATTTTCATCATCATCTGCTTTTATTGAATTTATTTGAGGAAGACTATTTATATCTAAATCTGTGACAAGTGGCTTCGCAAAAATGTAATTACCATTCTTATCATACTTCGCAAAAAACATATAATAAGTGTAATAATTTGGAGTGCTTAAATTAGCCGTGCCGGGTCCTGGATCAAAATCAATTGTTTCAGCGAAAAATCCTGTTACATAAATATTATCTTCTTTATCAGTCGCAATTGCTGTTATATCATCATATCCCGACAAACCACTTAGTTTAAACGCAAAAACTAAACGTGATTGTTTATCATACTTAGCAATAAACATATTATACCCGTATGTTGAAGAAAGATTAAACGTGTCTGCTGTAAAATCAAAATCAA
Organism: Parafilimonas sp.; assembly: GCA_040002335.1. GTDB lineage: Bacteria > Bacteroidota > Bacteroidia > Chitinophagales > Chitinophagaceae > Parafilimonas. The sequence continues at coordinate 6,846 of JBDUEO010000022.1, forward strand.
CTGTATTTTGAAACATCCCTGCAGTACAGATGTGTCCATCATTTGTTGTTGCTATTTGGGTTGGATATACATCTCCGCCATTCACTCCAAAAGATGGATTGATTAAACCTTTGGGTGTAATATCAGTTTGGCTAATACTTTTTAATGAATAAAACAGTAGGAAAAGACAAAATGTTTGTTTGTAAATATGTTTCATAGTGCGGTTTAATTATCGTTTAAAATTAATCTTAATCAATAATTAAAGACAGGCTTATTTCAGATATTTTCCAAACCAATCAATATATCTTGTAAACCTGTCCTGCATATAACTTGGTATTGTTATTTCATGATATTGCCCCGGATAAATTACAAGTTCTGTTGGAATGCCAACACTTTTAAATGCCTGGTACATTTGTTCTGCACCAACTGATGGCACGTTGAAATCTTTCTGGCTTGCCATAAATAATGTTGGTGTTTTTATTTTATCAACATGAAAAAATGGATATGATAATTTAATCCAGAGATCAGGATTTTTCCATGGCGGCCCTAACTCTGTTTCATATTGCGTTACATATTCATCAACGCCATACATGCTTAGCTGCAATGCGCTGCCAGCACCACTTGATGCGGCTTTAAAACGTGTTGTTGTTGCAATACTATAATCAGTAAGAATGCCGCCATAACTCCAGCCGGCGATTGCCATTTTGCTTGAATCGGCGATGCCTTGTGCAACCAAATAATCAACCGCGCCAAGAATATCTGTAACTTCTTTATTACCCCAATCGCCATAAATAGCGCGTATGTAATCTTTGCCTCGTCCGCTGCTGCCGCGATAATTTACACAAGCCACTGCATAACCTGCTGCTGCCAGAATATTTTTTTCCATATCAAACTCATAATCATCCTGGTAAACCGGGCCGCCATGTATGTACATGATCAACGGCAACTTTGTATTTGCAGGCGCATTTGCCGGACGATATAAAATGCCTGACACCAAATTGCCATCACTGCTTTTGCTTTGAAAGCCTTCCACTTTTATTGATTGAATAGGAGCGAGAAAAGAATCTGTTGCATGCGTTAATCTTCTCAATCCATCTTTATCTAAGGCATACAATTCGTTTGGTGTTTGCGGGTCTGTCATCAATGTCAACCAGTCACCAGTTGCTTCATTCAATTCTGCATTCCAAAAAACTTTTTCACCATCTGCAAGCTTTGTATATTTTTCTGTTGCTACGTTAAAAGAAGCAACTTGTTGTTGCCTGTCGTCTTCCATTAAAGCAATAATATTTTTTCCATCTTTACTCCACCGCGGAAAAGTAAGTTGCTTATCAGATGATGATGAAATAAGATTTGGCTTGCCACCACTTGCCGCAATTACAGCCAAAACATTTTCGTCATACATTGTAAAATTTTCATCGCTGCTGCTTTGTAAATAAGCGATCCATTTTCCATCCGGGCTCCATTGCGGAAATTGGTCTTCGCCTTTCCATGTTGTAAGTTGGTAAGGAATTGCATTTTGCGTTGCCTCCATTATAAAAATATCATCATTCTCATTCTTATCAGCATCTTGAGTATGGTTACTTACAAAAGCAATTTTTTCCCCATCAGGGCTCCATGCAGGTTGCGTTTCATTATAATTGCCCGATGTAAGCGTATCAATATTATGCGTGGCAACATCAAGCAAATACAAATGTGTTTTGCGGTTATCAAGATAACCTTCAATATCCTGTTTAAAATGATACCGCGTGATTACATACGGCAAGCGATTGCCTGATGCTGATGTATCTGAATAATCAATATCATCCATCACCAATAAAATCTTTTTTCCGTCAGGGCTCCATATATAATCTTCAATATTATTTTTTACATCGGTAATTTTTAAAGCTTCACCGCCAAGCCGGTTCATTAACCAAAGTTGTGTAGCAGCATCATTTTTATCGATGTCATCATTATCTGCATACCGCGATGATAAGAATGAAATGTATTTATTATCAGGACTAAAACGCGCTGTGTTTTCATCTTCTGCACTATTGGTTAATCGTATATTATTTTTTCCATCCCAGCTTACCATCCATAGGTCGCTGTTGTGTTCATCTTTTGAAGTATCAACTGTTGTAATTGTGTATGTACACCATTTGCCATCAGGAGAAACCTGCGGGTCTGATACATCAACATAACGCATATAATCTGATGGATTAATTGGCCGTTTTGTTTGCGATTGAATATTATTAATAATGGCGATTGCAGTAAAAGCAAATACGAAATATTTTTTCATAAACAGTATTAATTCTTTAACGAATGTAAGTATTGATTGAATTACCTGTGTCTGTACACTTAAAGAGTGTCTGACACTGCATAGAACTTATCAAATCTAATCTGGTTCCTGTCACTCCACCAACTACTTCATTGCTTCTAATTCTTTTTGTAAGCGAAACATGTCATCTCTTAGTTTTGCAGCTTCAATAAAATCTAAATCCCTTGCTGCTTTTTCCATTTTTTTCTTAACCACACTTATTGCTTTTTCCATTTGCGGAATTGTTTTGTATTGAACTTCATCTTCTGCAGCACTTGTTTTTATAATGTCTTCATCACCCTGAATTGCATAAGGATTTTTTGGATCGTAGCCTTTAATATCTAACACAGAAGTTTGCGCAAATACATTCTCTTTTGTTTTTACAATTGTTCTTGGTGTAATGTTATGTTCAATATTAAAAGCCACTTGTTTTTCTCGCCTGCGATCAGTTTCATCAATTGTTCTTTGCATACTTTCCGTCATCTTATCTGCATAAAAAATTACAAGCCCGTCAACGTTACGCGCAGCGCGGCCGGCAGTTTGTGTCAGCGATCTTTCATTACGCAAAAAACCTTCTTTATCAGCATCAAGAATTGCGACAAGAGAGACTTCAGGCAAGTCTAAACCTTCGCGCAAAAGATTCACACCAACCAAAACATCTATTTCCCCTAATCTAAGTTGCCTTAAAATTTCTATGCGTTCTAATGTATCAACTTCGCTGTGTATATATTTTGATTTGATGTTGATGCGCTTTAAATATTTATCCATTTCTTCAGCCATGCGTTTGGTTAATGTAGTAACCAGAATACGATCGCCTTTTATAACGCGTTTATCAATTTCATCTAATAAATCATCAATCTGGTTTATGCTTGGGCGAACATCAATTGGTGGCTCTAACAAACCTGTTGGGCGAACAACCTGTTCAACAACTACGCCACCGCATTTTTCCAATTCATAATCACCGGGCGTTGCACTTACAAAAACAGTTTGGCCTGTTATATTTTCAAACTCATGAAAATTTAACGGGCGGTTATCCAACGCACTTGGCAAACGAAATCCAAATTCAACCAGCACCAATTTTCGGCTTCTATCGCCGCCATACATACCTGCAACCTGCGAAACTGTTTGATGGCTTTCATCAATAATGGTTACAAAATCTTTTGGAAAATAATCAAGCAAACAAAATGGCCGCGTGCCGGGTTGACGACGATCAAAAAATCTTGAATAGTTTTCAATGCCATTACAAAAACCTAATTCGCGAATCATTTCCAAATCATATTCTACTCTTTCTTTTAATCGCTGCGCTTCAATTAATTTACCAGTGCTTTTAAAATACTCAACCTGCAAACGCATTTCATCCTGGATCTCGTATAAAATTGTTTGCATCATATCTTTTGGAGCAAGATATAAATTGGCCGGAAAGATGGCCGCATCATTCACCTTCATCATGCGTTTGTTGGTTTGCACATCAATGGTTTCGATCTCTTCAATTTCATCACCAAAAAAAGTAATCCGGTAACCGTAATCAGCATAAGGAAGATTGATATCAATAGTATCGCCTTTCACACGAAATGTTCCTCGTTTAAATTCAACCTGTGTTCTGTTGTACAAACTATTTACAAGCGAATGCAAAAATCCTTGCCGCGAAATAGTTTGGCCTTTTGCAATACGCACAATTCCATTTTCAAAATCAGTGGGATTTCCAATACCATAAATACAACTAACACTTGCTACAACAATAATATCGCGACGGCCAGTGAGCAATTCGCTTGTTGCCTGTAAGCGCAGTTTATCTAACTCTTCATTAATGCTTAGGTCTTTTTCAATATATACATCGCTTACCGGCATGTAAGCTTCGGGTTGATAATAATCGTAATAGCTTACAAAATATCCAACAGCATTATCAGGAAAGAATTGTTTGAACTCGCCATACAATTGCGCCACCAATGTTTTATTGTGTGTTAAAACAAGTGTTGGCCGCTGAATATTTTGAATAACATTCGCCATCGTAAATGTTTTGCCGCTTCCTGTAACACCTAATAATGTTTGATATTGCTCGCCATTATTTATTGCATCAGTTAACTGTTTTATGGCTTCAGGTTGATCGCCGCTTGGCTTGTAAGGAGAAACTAAATTAAAAGGCATATTGCTAAGATAATAAGGAAAATATTCTGTTATTGTTAAACAAAAAAAGAAATTCAAGAATATATTTTCTTCGCGTTTTTAAACAGTTAGTTGATTGTTTTATTTTAAATGTTACTATTTTTTACAATTTAAAAAATATGATTAAAATAAAAATTCATTGAGTTTTAAAAAGTGGCAAAGTTGTTGCTTAGAGTACGCCACTAAACTTTAGTAACAACATTAAAACACTAATCATGAAAAAGATCCTTTTTTCCGCAGCAATTGTAATGAGTACAATAGGAATTTGCGTTGCGAACTTTAATAGCAGCACTGCAACAACTCCTGTAAAACACAGTTCTTATATCGTTAAAGACACCGTTCCAAGCGATACTACGAAACCAATGGATTCTACGCTTAGAATGAAGTTGTAAAATTCGTTTAATTCTTTTTGGTTAATCGTGCCGACAAAGCTTTTGCAATTTATTTTGCAGAGGCTTTGTCTTTTTATTAGCTGAATAAAATTAATGCAGATGCAGTGTGCGACGCAAGGAACGATGCCATCAGTACAATTGCCGGTAACCAAAAAAAAATTCTAAAAATTTGCGTTAATATTTTTTTGAAATTAATGATCAAACCAGCCTCTTCTTTTAAACATGCGAATCATCCATAATGGAATTAAAAGCATTAATGCAACGGCTACAAAAAAACCATATTGAGTGTGTATGTATGGTATGCTTTGAAAGTTCATGCCGAAGATGCCGCCGATTACAGTTGCGGGCGCAAGCAAACAAGTAACAATTGCCATTACTTTCATTACTTCGTTCATGCGCAGGTTTACTTTATTCAGATAAAGATCCTGCAGGCTCATCATCATGTCTCGGTAATTTTCAACAAGGTCGTTTGCCTGCACAATATGATCGTACACATCTTTAAAATACTGAATAATTTTTTCGTTTATTAATTCACTGTCGCTTCTTAAAAAACCATTTACTACTTCGCGCACCGGGTTTACGCTGCGTTTAAGAATAATCAGTTCTTTGCGCAGGTTATTTATTAACGCCAGTGAATGTGTATCACCGCGATGAATGATGTCTTCTTCCAATACTTCAATGTGCTCGCCAAGCCTTTCTAAAACGCCATAATAACTGTCAACAATTATATCAATAAGCGAGTAACATAAATAATCCGGGCCGGCAAGTCTTAATTTACTTCCTGCCACTTTTAATTTTTCGCGCAACGGATTAAATACATCCCTGTTTGCTTCTTCCTGAAAGCTTAATACATAATCTTTCCCAAGCACAATACTTACCTGTTCAAGTTCTATACAATTTCCATCTTCGTTATAATAGATCATGTTCAGCAAACAAAAAATAGCATTATCCATTTCATCCATTTTTGCACGCTGGCCAACACTTAAAATATCTTCAATTAATAAAGGGTGTATTCCAAAATCATTACAAATCGCTTCTACATCTGCTTGCCGCAACCCATCAATATTAATCCATGTAATGTGGCCGTTATCTTTAAATTTACTGCAATGATGTACGCTTGTAAATTCAAGATGCTCCAGCGAATCTGCATTATAATCATACACATCAACTTTAATTTCTTCAGGCACTTTGCGTTTAACTTCTATGCCCGGATTAAAACGCATTACTTCCTGTGAACGTTTTTTTTGTAAAGACGGCATTAATCCTTTAAAATAATTTTTAGCGGCTGGCATGTATAATTTTGTTATGAAAATGAAATTACTGCTTTTAAAACTTGATAAATATGAAATAAAATTTATTAACAACCGTTGATAAAACAACAATCAGAAAAACTGAATGTATTACTTTGCCCGAAATTACAATTGCCGATTTAAAGTGTTGAAGCCTTATTATAGAAAAAGAAAATCTGAAGCCGGTTGCGATGAAGCCGGCAGAGGTTGTTTTGCCGGGCCTGTTTGTGCTGCCGCAGTTATTTTGCCGAAAAATTTTTATCATCCTGTATTAAACGATAGCAAACAACTTACTGCGGAGCAACGCGAAATGCTGCGTATTTATATTGAACAAAAAGCATTGTATTATGCTGTTGCCATGATTGATAATGATGAAATTGATATCATAAATATTTTGCGCGCTTCATTTAAAGCAATGCATTTGGCATTGGAGCAATTGCCTGTTGAGCCAGCTTTAATTTTAGTTGATGGAAACCGCTTTACGGCATGGCGAAATATCAAACACGAATGTATTGTAAAGGGTGATGGTATTTATGCAAGCATTGCAGCAGCAAGTGTGCTTGCAAAAACGTACCGCGATAAATTTATGCGCGAACTGCACCAGGAATTTCCGCATTATAACTGGGCGCAAAATAAAGGTTATGGAACGCAGGAACATCGCCGCGCAATTGAAGAACATGGTTTATGCAAATATCATCGCAGAAGTTTTAATATTCTTTCCGCACAATTGAATATTAATTATGAAACCGAAGGAGTTGCTTAACACTTCAACATGAGAAAATTTAACTGCCTTAATTTATTTTTGTTTGCGTTAATTGTTTTGTTTTCTTCCTGCGGAAAATACCTTACCGAAACAGGAAACGCTTCTTATTATGGAAACCAGTTTGTGCACAGGCCAATGGCAAATGGAAGAAAATTCAGTCAGCATAAATTAACAGCAGCACACAAAACTTTACCGTTAGGTACAAAAGTTACGGTCATCAACCTCACGAATCATAAACGTGTAAGAGTTCGCATTACAGACCGCGGACCATTTATATCAGGAAGAATTATTGACCTTAGTAAAAAAGCAGCAAGAAGAATTGATATGATTAATGCCGGCGTGGCACAAGTAGAAATAAAGTACAGAAAGAAAAGATAAATTGCTGCGCAGAATCTTTTCATTTGAAAAAAATAATATTTACAGTTACCAACGATTTAAGTTACGACCAACGTATGCAGCGAATATGCACGTCGCTTGCAAATGCCGGGTATTCTGTATTATTGATTGGAAGAAAATTAAAAGATTCCATCGAACTTAAAGAAGAATTATTTCATCAAAAAAGATTGCATTGTTTTTTTAATACAGGTTTTTTATTTTATGCTGAATACAACTTTCGCTTATTTTTTTATTTGTTGTTTATAAAAACAGATGCCATTTGCGCGATTGATCTTGATACTATTCTTGCCTGCTATTTTATATCTGCATTTCGCGGTAAAAAAAGAATATATGATGCGCACGAATTATTTACAGAAATGAAGGAAGTGATTGCACGGCGTTCCATACAAAAAATATGGCTGGGCATAGAAAAATTTGCTGTTCCAAAGTTTGCGTTTGGTTATACAGTAAGTTATTCAATAGCCGAAGAATTTAAAAATTGTTATGCTGTTAATTATGAAGTAATACGCAATATGCCATTTAAAAGAGAAGTGTTAAGGCAAAGTCCGGAGACTTTGCGCATAAACCTGCGAAGTCTGGAGACTTCGCAGAGCGCATCTTTACCGAGCGCGACTTCAAAAGAAAAATTCATATTATATCAGGGCGCTGTAAACGAAGCAAGAGGTTTGGAAAATCTTGTGTTAGCAATGAAAAAAGTAGATAGCGTATTACACATTTATGGCGATGGAAATATGTTTGAAAAAATAAAAGATCTTATTCAGCAAAATAATTTGCAGCATAAAATATTGCTAAAAGGCAAAGTGGCACCGCAGGCATTGCAATTAATAACACAGGAATCATACATTGGAATTAATTTGGTTGAACCGGTTGGTTTAAACCAGCTTTATTCTCTTGCCAATAAATTTTTTGATTATATACAGGCACGTGTTCCGCAGGTAACCATGAACTTTCCTGAATATAAAAAAATAAATGATGCATTTGAAGTGGCATTGCTTGTAAATACGGTTGATGAAAACGAAGTTGCAACTGCATTAAACCTGTTATTAAATGATGACGAATTGTATAAAAAATTGAAAAATAATTGTGTGGCCGCAAGCGCAGAATTGCATTGGCAACAAGAAGAAAAAAAGCTTATTTTATTTTACGAAAAAGTATTCGCATCTTAATGCTGCTTATCTATACACCACATATTACCAATCGTATTCAATATATAATGCAATATATTTTTGAAGAAAAATTTGGCATCAATTATCAACTTATAAATAATATCGAAGCATATAAAAATGATAAGCATTACCTAAAGATCGCTTATGCCAATCAAAACATTCAGGAAGGACTTTTTTTTTATGCTGATACATTATTGTTCCAGGAAAACATACAAAGTATTGAATTGAATGCAGGCTTCTTTAATAATATAAAAGTTCTATTTGCGCACAGTAATAATTTATCCGCGCTGCCTTTTGATGTATTCGCCGCGATTTTTTATTTGCTAAGCCGTTATGAAGAATATTTAAATGAACCGCTGGATAAGTTTCAAAATTATAATTATAGCAACAGCATTTTATTCAAACAAAAAATTCTTGATACGCCAATTGTTGAGCAATGGCTTGAATTGCTGAAAGAAATATTATTAAAAAATTTTCCTTATTTACAATTTAAAAATCATACACCAAAATTTGCATTAAGTTTCGATATTGATGTGGCGTATGCCTATAAAAATCGAAGTATTGCAATAACTGCAGGCGGCATTGCAAAAAAAATAATTCAATTAAATTTTAATGAAGTAAAAAATCAATTGCTCACTTTATTGAATAAGAAGAAAGATAAGTATGATACGTATGCTTATATTTTTTCTTCTATAAAAAACAAGAAACCCATTTTCTTTTTTGATATGGGCGATTATGGAAAATTTGATAAAAATCCTTCCTGGAAAA